>QNFC01000113.1 GCA_003645395.1 Gammaproteobacteria bacterium | reverse complement strand
GACCTCGATGCCGCCACAATGAAATTCATGTAAGTCGGTGAAGAGATAGAAATGACATGGAAACCAGCCTGGTAGTAGGCTCGTGCCATGTCGACGTTTTTTGCCCCGTTGTAGGCGGCTCCCGTACCGGCGATCAGAAAGACCAGTGGTGCCGGCCCTTTCTGTAATACCTGAAAATAGCGCAGCTTTGCATCGAAAAAGAAGGGCTCGGGAACCTCGCGGTCCTCAAAAATGGTAATGCTGCGATGCTTCAGCGGGATTTTCTTCGGTAATTCGGCCCGGAACGCGGGAGGTGTCCCGGCAACGGTGGCGAGATATTTGTTTGTGATCGGGTAGTCGTAGGCATCGGCAGATGCCCACCCAGGCGATAGCCATATTGCTGCAAGCAGGAATGCCGCAATTCTCAACATCTAGATTCTCCACACTGTTTTATATTTCTAAAGATTATTATCGCTCTCACCACCGATCCCTGTCGCCCAGACACAACCACCATCCTTGTACAGTGCCACCCCATCGCTGTTCACCAACACAAAGTCATGGGGATCATGATAGGCACTCTTTAAGATTTATTGCACCCATTACCTGATTGGGCCGCCAGCCTCACCAACCGTATATTTATGAATAACAATATAAAAGTGGTCAACCAGCGCTGACCGAGCGGTCGTTTGCACTGATAGAATTAACTCTAACTGGCGATCAAGCCGGACCATAAGCACCGACAGGGAATCAGGAGGAGATCAGATGCTAACCCCAACACAACCTTATGTGGATTACGACGACCTCATTCAGGAAGACCCGGAATTCGGCTTCCGCATCAATCATCACCTTTATAAAGATGATGAAATATTCCAGCAGGAGATGGAGCGCATCTTCTATAAGGGCTGGGTTTACATCGGTCATGAAACCGAAATCCCCAACCCCAACGATTATGTCGTCCGGGTAATGGGCCAGCGGCCGGTTATTCTTTCAAGGGGGCAGGACGGCAAAGTCCGCGTGCTAGAGAACAAGTGCCGCCATCGCGGCAACACCGTCTGCCAGGAGCAGCGCGGCAACAGCAAGTTTTTCCGTTGCGCCTACCACGGCTGGGTCTTTTCCAATACTGGTGAACTGGCGGAGATGACCCATCCCTCGAATTACGGCGAACGGATGCCGGCAGAAGGAACGATGAATCTGCTTGAAGCGCCGCGCATCGACAGCCACCGGGGCTTTATCTTCGCCAGCCTGGCTGCAGAAGGCCAACCATTCAAAGAGTACCTCGGCCGTGCAGCCGACTATATCGACCGCTATTGCGACCTGGCGCCGGACGGTGAAATCTCCCTCTCCGCCGGCCGTCACGGCATCAGCTATCGCGGCAACTGGAAGATGCAGCTGGAGAACCTGACCGACGCCTACCACGCCGAATACACCCACGCCACGGCGTTAGCTGCGTTTGCGGCCAACTCTTCTGCGGGTAAGGGCAAGTTTACTGATCGCGGTGATCTTGAAGATCAACTTTCGACTCAGCGCGACCTGGGCGGGGGCCACGCCGTATTAGATGGTTTTGCACTCAACCGGGCCCAGGGCGACAAACTGCGGTTTACCGGTTCAACCGGCACCCTGTCAGAAGAGATCGTCGGTAAAATCGCTGAGCGAGAAGGGTCCCGCGAAAAAGCCGTTTGGCTCACCCACGGCGGCGGATCGCACATCACCGTATTCCCCAATTTGATGATTCTCTGGGATGCGGTACGCACCATCCAGCCGGTGAGCCTGCATGAAGCAGTGATCTACTACCATCCGGCACAGTTAAAAGGCGCGTCCCAGGAAATCAACACCGCCCGGATCATGTCCCATCAGGCCGGCTTTGGACCCGCGGGATTTCTTGCTCCGGACGACATGGAGATGTTCGAGCGTACCCAGGCGGGCACGGTCAGTGATACCGATCCCTGGATCTACCTCAATCGGGGGTTATCCAGTCAACGCATCGAAAAAGACGATTTCGGTGTCGATGCACTAACATCACAGAACCTTGGCGAGACCACCCAGCGCGGTATCTGGCGCCATTACAAACATGTTATGTCCGGTGAGTGAGGGAACACGATGAATAACATTAGCAACGCAGAAGTGAACGGTTTGCGGCCGGAAATTGAGAACTTTCTCTACCGCGAAGCCCGCATGATGGATAAGCACCAGTTCGATGACTGGGAGGCAATGTGGAGCGACAAGGGGGTTTACTGGGTGCCCTGTGCCCACGACAGCGACCCGATGACCGAAGTATCGATCATTTATGCCAACCGGGCCGGCATTGCCACCCGCCTGGGCCGGATGCGATCAAAGGCTATGTACGTTCAGGACCCCCGCTCAATCTGTAGTCGAATCGTCGGCAACATTGAAGTCTACCCAGGCGAGGATGGCGGCGTAACCACCTACTCCACCTTCAATATCACCGAGTTCAAACGGCGCGGCCACCTCACCCATCAGACTACCTGGAGCGGCCATAGCGAGCACAAGCTCAGCAGACACGGTGACCAATGGTTAATGGACTACAAAAAGGTAACCCTGCTCAACAGCGACGGCGAAATTCCTGCGCTGGGTTTCCTGGTTTAAGCAGAACCATTTTATTCACTCGCCCGGCACACTCACCAAACGGGTATCCGCGCCGAGTGCGCCGCCCGGCGAGCTGCTAGACAAAAAATGACAGATTATGGGCACCGATTACCGCGTGATCCAGCAGCACCAGTCGCTTTGCCAAACTGAACCCGGTGCTGGTTTCTCTTAAGACATCCTGTCGCTGTGCGCTAAGCAGGTCTGAGTCTGGCTGGTCACCCCGGTTGCGCACAATCAGCAGGTTATAAACTACGAGCCACTCGTTGGCATTATCGTTGCCAGACTCCAACTGCCGCATGCGCATGTTGCTATGGTGATAACGCACCCTGGACAGTGGGTCTTCCGCCCAGAGGGCGGTGCTTTCGCACAACCGTTTGATGCGTATCGCCATGGTCGCGGCGTTATCATCAAAGTGCGCCATCAACTCTTCAAATTCGGCCTCCCCCCGGCCTCGCTTTCGTGATACCCGCCGGGGCACAATATAGGTTATGTCGTCGGTCAGCAGATCTGCCCATGCTGCGTAGTTGTGCATCGAAAGCAGTGCGCTCTCGTGGCTTAGAAATTCTTCGATGCGGACCCGGTTATCGGCAGTCGTACCCGCCAGCGAGACAATCTCATCCTCTTCATAAATATGGTAGCGTTTGGGCATCAACATAATCGTTACTCTCCAGTATTTGTTGTCCCTGCAATCGAGGGTTCAAACCAACAGGGTGCTCAGCCGTCGTCCGGACTAAGTGGTGCGGACTATGCCATCAGGTAGGTGATCCACTGCTGATAAAACTTGCGCGAATTTTCTTCAAGATAATCAGTTGGGTAGGCAGTGCCTGGGCCAGGCCAGTCAGCCAGCGGCTCGACCCCACTTTTCATGCCCATGGTGTAATTGAGTGCAAGTTGGTGTGCCATCTGGCCCTTAGCTACCAGGCTAATACTGGTCCAGTTCTCGGTATCATCCTGTTCAAGCACGCCACTGGCACCAAAACTCAACGCATAGCCACGGTAACTGGCCTCCTGAAATTCCGGTGGACCATCCGCCTCAACTAAACACCAGGACCATATTTCCACCCGCCCCGGAGCGATGGGTCTCCAAACTCGGAAAGTGAGATAGGGAATCGGTGGGCCGCCAATTTCGAGCGCCGATGCAGCATTCAGGAAGCTGAAATTCGGAAACAAACCACCATGACCAGGCAGATAGACCGGGCCACCTCCCATGCCGTAGATCAATCCCTGTTCAGGGGTTAGGCGTTGCTCAATTCCAGCAAATATCTCAGCGGGCCAACCACCGCCCTCAACTGGCGGCACTTCCGCTAATCCTAGCCCGCCTTTTCCAGCGTTAATCTGAATCCCATATTTGAGAAATTCCGCGCCTTCAAACGGTAACGCCCCGCCCTCAAGCGCGCTTTGATGGCTAACAATGGTGTGATAACCGTCTCCAACAAAATTATCGTAGCCGAGTTTCCAGTCCGCATTGGCCACCCAACGCTGGGGTGCCCCCATCACCTTTAACCCCGCGCCGCTGCGTCGGGTAATCAACTGCAGATACCAGGCAAAATCACCCAGGTATTCCTCGAAAGACTCTGCTTCTGGATCCATGCAGCCAAACAACATGCCGTCGAAATTGGCCAGACGGATATTGATCAAACCGTTCTGAGACCGGTCAAAGCCCTCTGCCCCATAAATATCGCGCTGATGCGGCACGCCCCGTAGTTCGCCGGCACTGTCATACACCCAACCGTGGTAGGGGCAAAGAAATTCCTGAGTATTGCCGCCCTCGTTATTACACACCTGCATACCCCGGTGGGTGCAGGCATTAAACAGAGCGCGAATCTGGCCATCTTCTGCTCGTGAAACAATAAAACTATCCGGGCCGATAAAACGAGTTACATAATCGCCAGGTTGCGGGATTTCGGACTCGTGACCTAGAAAATTCCAGGTTTTAGCAAATATTTTTCGTAATTCAGCGTCAAAAACCTGCTGATCGTTATAAACATGTAACGGCATAAAACCGTTCTCGACCTGCTGGCGAATAGCCTCGAACCCGTCAACACCATCAACTTTGGCATCCATTTTTTAACCCCGTTATTCTGTTTGGCACTTTCTGAAATAGGAGGGTCAACCTAGCACACAAATTTTTTGGCTAATTGATAAAAATCAGGGTATTTACGAAGTAATTAAATCAGTACTGCATTCTTATTTGGCGTTAGCAACCTCAACGAAACTTTTGCTGCCTGCTTCCTTTCCCGTCCCTGCCGCGCTTACCTTCAAGCAGCCGGTTAACCAATGAAGTTAGTGACCACCTGCCAACCCGCCCACCCGGCAACAAGCAGATAAACCGCTCGCGGTAACCAGGTCGTTAACTGGCGCTCCTGTCGGCGCGTCAGTTCGTTTTCCAGCTCGCTGTAATGGCGGAGCAACTCATCGAGCTTGCCGGCGGCCTCACCACTGGAGGCCATCGCTACGGCCTGCTGATTAATACCTTCAATCGTCGCCAGCGCATCCGCAAACCCGGCGCCGTTGGCGAGCGCCTCACTCATTTCATCAACACGCCGACGCACTAGACTGTTGGTCATCGGTGTTGCCAGCCTGACTCCCTCGTGGGCAGGAATCCCCGCCGCCAGTAACAGGGCAAGGGTATTTATAAACTCGCGCATCTGGCGGCGAAAATACCAGGGGCCTATCAACGGCATAACAACTTGCAGGCGGTCAAATGCCACCGCAGTCGTTGGCCACCGGCGTAGCAACCTCGGTAGTTGAGCAGCTATCACCACCACCAAACCCAGACTCAAGATAGCCCGTACAATATTCCAGACATACTGTCCCAGCGACAGGTCACCACTGACCAGCGCCGGCAGTGGCGGAATCAGCAGCGCCGCCGCTAGCAAGATTCCCGGCATTATCAGCCCACTGCGCAATTCCTGCCGACCCACTAGCCGCAGCTGGTGGAAGTCAGCAAGGCGCTGAAACATCGGCGCCAGACCGCCACTCGCCTCTGCCGCTTTGATGACTTCAAACTCAGCACCGGACCAGAGCCCTGCTCGTCGCCCGCCATCGGCCAGACTGGCGCCGCCGGTTATGCGTTTCCTGGTATTCGCGATTGCTACGTCAATATCGGGGCCAATTTCCGCACAGAGTTTCAATGACTGTTCAATCGGTAGTCCAGCCCGCTCAGCCTGCGCCAGGGTTTGGAATAACCGTGCATTAAGCCCTGCGCTGATTGGTTTGGGACTCTTCACCGGCAATTCTTCGGAGTATTCCAGGTCAATATTGAATTCTGCGCAATCGCCATCATTACTCGCACCGTTAGCCTTACAATTGAGCGTTCCATCATGACAAACAACCCTGTTCACCCACCATTGTAGAGAGATAAACCATGGCACTTGATTTCACCCGCAGCGACGCAAAAACCTGGGCAGTCGAAAACCTGAAAGGGTTTTATGAATG
>QNFC01000112.1 GCA_003645395.1 Gammaproteobacteria bacterium | reverse complement strand
TTTCACCGCGATTATTGGCATGTATATGGCTGTGCCGGGGGCGGTACCACTACAAATTGTTATCTGGGGTAATTTGGGTATTTTTCTAGCAGCGGCTTCCGCTGCGACTATTAATCAGGTCATTGATGCTCAGGCCGATGCCATCATGGCCCGGACCAGGCTGAGGCCCCTTCCGCAGGGGGAGATCCCCGCTTTTCAGGCGCTGTTGTTTGCGGCACTTTTGGGTGGATCGGGCCTGATTATGTTGGCTGCGTTGGTTAATCCTCTAACCGCAGTACTAACGTTTTTCACGCTGATTGGTTATGCAGTGGTTTACACCATGTTCTTGAAGCGGGCGACTCCGCAAAATATCGTTATTGGTGGCATCGCTGGAGCAGCGCCGCCGGCGTTGGGGTGGGTAGCAGTGACCGGTCACCTGGATGCGGAAGCGCTGTTATTGGTGATTATCATCTTCATTTGGACGCCGCCACATTTCTGGGCGTTGGCGATCGCGCGGCGCGAAGAGTATTCGCTGGCAGCTGTGCCGATGCTGCCGGTCACTCACGGCGTTGAATTCACCCGACTGCACATTCTGCTCTACACGATTTTGTTACTGCTGGTTTCGACGTTACCGTTTGTGTTTGGCCTGTCAGGTGAGGTTTATCTGATTGGAGCGATCATACTTGGGCTGCGTTTTCTGTGGTGGGCGATTCGTCTCTATCGTGGCGGAGACGACGTCGTGGCAATGGCGACTTTCCGCTATTCGATTGTCTATTTGATGTTGATTTTTGCAGTAATGCTGGTGGATCACTACCTGCTATAGAAAAAGCCATGGCGTTGCTGAGGAAAGTGTAGACGCGATTTAGTAAGCAGGTTTAGCCGGTCGCCAGGCTAATTGCAAAGTGCGCAATGAAAACCAGTACAAAGATAAAAATCAACGTTGCGAAAATGCCCACCAGAACTATATCCCGGGGTCTCGCCAGAGCGAATGTTTTTTCATACCCCAGGCTACTACGTACCCCGAGGAACGACCAGAGAACCTCTTTGAGTAGAGCGAAAAAGCCGAGATGATTGTCCCGGCTTTTTTGTTGGGGAGCTGGAGAGTTACTCACTAACGAGGGTGCCGCGTAGTTTTTTGATTGCCTGGCTTTCTATTTGACGAACTCGTTCGGCGGAGATTCCAAAACGGTCGCCTAATTCCTGCAGGCCAGTTTTGGACTCGCTCAGCCAACGAGAAGAGATAATGGTCTGGCTGCGCTCATCAAGGTTGTGCAATGCCTGTTGTAGTCTCTCGGCTTTTTTACTTTGATAATCCTGTTCCAGTACTTCTGCTTCGGGATCGCTTGATTCAGCTTGCAGAAAAGCCGCTGGCGATGAACTCTCATCGGTATCATCGTAGCCATCAAACGCGAGCGGGCGCTCATTCAACCTGGCATCCATCTCCAGTACATCAGCCCTGCTGACGCCCAGTTCTTCGGCGATTCGGTCGGCTTCCTGATTATTTACCCAGCCGAGGCTTTGCTTGCGACGACGTAAGTTGAAAAAAAGTTTGCGTTGGGCTTTGGTGGTGGCAACTTTGACAATATGCCAGTTGCGCAGCACAAATTCATGAATTTCTGCTTTGATCCAATGGGTAGCAAAAGATACTAGCCGAACGCCGTGACTGGGATCGAATTTTTTCGCCGCTTTCATCAAGCCAATGGAGCCTTCCTGCACCAGATCAGCCAGTGGCAGACCGTAACCTTTGTAACCGCGGGCAACGTAAATCACATAGCGTAAATGAGACATCACCAGCTGCCGGGCGGCGTCAATGTCGTTGCCTTTTTGCAGGCGGTGCCCGAGTGAAAATTCCTGCTCTTTGGTCAGGTAAGGGGCAGAATTGGCTGTACGGATAAAGTGATCCAGGTTATCGCTGGTTGGGGCCAGGGTCATCATTGCTTGGCTCATAAATAGAACTCTCCACGTTTTCGCCGGGGCGTAATTTTAGCACTCGTGTGGTTAGAGTGCTAAGGGCAAAAGTAGTTCAGTGAGGCGGTGTTGCATATTGGGTCGAGAAAGAACGATTAGTTGGCTGTCAATCTGCTGGTGTTGGCGAGGGAGCAAGTTTATTCCGAAGGCTAAGCAGTTAACTTGCCTTGAGTACGGGCTCGGCCATAAGTTGCTGTAACCCACCTTCCAGGACGCTCACCTTCAGCCCCGTCTTGGCCATGGCAAAGGCCGCCGCAGAACTGCGGCGGCCGCTGTTGCAGTAGCAAATATAGTGCTGGTTCTTGTTAAGTTCATCCATTCTTTGACGTAACTCATGCAGCGGGAGATTGGTCGCCCGTGGCAACCTTGATTGTCGAAATTCCATTTCGTGGCGAATATCTAGCCACTGTGCGCCATCTTTAATCAAACTAGCTGCTTCTTTTCCCGAAACCCAATTGAGTGCCGGCTGGCCAAGCAATTCCAGGAAATCATCCTTGTAAAGACGTAGTAGCACGCCGCGAGTATTCATGCGTACGGTGGCGTTGCGTGTATTGTTAGTTAACAGGGCGTCTTCACCGAAACTGGTACCTTCACCCAGATCGGCCAAATGCATTTCTTCGTCGCCATTTGGATCTTGGCGAGTTACCCGAGCGACCCCAAATTCGATTAAATAAAAGTAATCGCCTTCGTCGCCCTCCTTAATAATCAGCTCGCCAGAATCTACCGGTATCGGTTCTACCCGTTCAAAAAGCTCGCCAATGTGGGCGATAGGGATTTGTTGAAAGCTTTTGTGAAAACCGTTGAGAAATTTGCTGTTATCGATCTGGCTATCGTCTTCTGCAGCTCTTGTTTCAGCTGTAGCCAGTTGATCCCACGCGGTCATTAGATCGAGCGTGTCGCTGTCGATGCAGATGGTTTTACAATTGCTTACCGCGACAGCGGAGATGTAGCCCGGGTTGGTTAGGGGGAAACGAGCTTTGGCATCTCCCGCGGATACTCTTAGCAGTTCACTTCTGCCTTTAACAGTGACATCGGCGTCCCCCTCCAGTAAAAAAATAGTCTGTTTTTCGATAGGGTTTTGGTCGAACAGGAGTGCTCCGGCTGGTAATTCATTTAGAGTTGCCAGCGTTGTTAGTTGTTCCAGGCGGTGATCAGCTAGTAGCGCGAGCAGCTCAAAACGTTTGAGCTGCTCCGGGTCGGCTTCACCGATATCGTTAGTCATGGTCCCTTTCCTTAGATGGGTATGCTAATTGTTGCAGTGACATTGCGGTAGGGCAACCATTAACCGAATAAGCTTTTGTTGTTTGATTCGATGCTTTTTAAGCACACTCGAATTGTTACGGCAGTTAATCAATGATTTTTAGTCCATCCGGTCCAGCAATAATCAATTGATCGGCTTTGCGTTGACTAAACAGGCCGTTAGTAACCACCCCGGGAATATTATTTATCTGTTGTTCCAGTTCACCTGGCCGAGAAATATCAAGGTTATGGGTGTCGAGAATCACGTTGCCATTGTCAGTGACAAAATCCATACGATAAGCAGGAGTTCCGCCAAGCGCTACCAGCTGTCGAGCAACATAACTGCGGGCCATCGGAATGACTTCCACAGGTAGCGGAAATGCACCCAGGATATCAACTAATTTGGATTGATCGATGATGCAGATGAATCGCTGTGACGCGGCTGCGATGACCTTTTCCTGGGTTAGTGCGCCGCCACCGCCCTTGATCAGGTCTCGGTGCTGTGTCGCTTCGTCTGCTCCGTCCACGTAAAGCGGCAGGTTGCCAGTGACGTTCAGCTCAAGTACAGGGATTTCGGCGGTGATAAGCCGCTCTCGAGATGCTGCAGAACTAGGCACTGCGCCCTCGATACGGTGACGGACCGACTGCAGTGCGTCGATAAAAAAATTGACTGTCGAGCCAGTGCCAATACCGACAATCATGCCGTCTTTAACTTCGGACAATGCTGCTTCAGCAGCCATCTTTTTTAATTGATCTGCATTCATTATTTAGTTGTTTTCAGATGGGTTAGTGGACGGTTTAGATCGCCCGATTCGACTCTCGGTGCCAGCAATCAGGTTTTTAATGTTGCTCCGGTGACGCAATATAACTAGCGTTGCAATTACCGCCACCCCACCGGTATAGACACTGTCTGACAGCCACCAGTATGTAACAAACGGCATAGCGATTGCCGTAGTCAGTGCAGCGAGAGAGGACAGGCGGGTGCTAATCGCGATCAGCAACCAGGTGAGCACGGCTGACAAACCGATGGGCCATGCCAGGCCAAAGAGTGCGCCCGCAGCCGTGGCTACCCCCTTGCCGCCTTGAAAGCGGAAAAATATTGGCCACAGGTGGCCGGCCAACGCAGCAATCATAACGGCGACAATGGTTATGCTGTGAGTGCTGAAATGCAGAGCTATGACGACTGGCACAAAGCCTTTTAGAAAATCCCCGACCAAAGTGATTACCGCCGCTTTTTTTCCGCCAATACGTAAAACATTAGTCGTGCCCGGGTTACCCGATCCTGCGCCGCGGGGGTCGGGTAACCCGAGTAGTTTGCAGGTGATAATTGCGCTGGACAGTGAGCCCAACAGATAGGCGGCGATGATGAAAAGTAGGCTGTATGTCATGGCTGTGGCGTAGGAAATGGGTCGGAAAACATTGTCAGTACGTATCGAATTAGCCTGTACACCGGTATTTAATTAATCTTTACGATATAACGCATATAAGGGGCTTTCATTTGCCGGAACAGTGACAGGAGAGAATGGATGATCGACAATTCTACCCTGAATTAGCACCTGTTCTTCATTAACAAAAGTTAAAGGATTGATGCGACATAATAGCCAGCTTTCCGTTGAGGAAATTAAACAAACAGAAGCCCTGCATAAAGTGATTGTCGATGAAATTTTGGTCGCCGGTGGCACGCTAGCGTTCGATAGGTTTATGGAGTTGGCGCTTTACCGCCCCGAGCTTGGGTATTACATGAGTGGGACAGAGCAATTCGGGGTTGAAGGCGACTTCGTTACTGCACCCGGCCTGACGCCATTTTTTGGTCGGTGTGTTGCGGTTCAGCTTGCCGATTTACTGACTGACCGCCCAGACATGCGGGTTCTTGAATATGGCGCGGGTAACGGTCAGCTAGCGGTTGCAGTGCTCGCTGAACTTGAACGTTTAGGCTGTCTGCCGGCAGGCTATGACATCGTCGAGCGGAGCGCTCTTTTGCGTGGGCGTCAGCGGCAGCTGCTCGAGGCACAGTTACCGCATCTTTTGGAGCGGGTGCATTGGTTAGAGGGCAGCCCCAGTGGTTTCTGCGGCATCATTATTGCCAATGAACTGCTTGATGCGTTACCAGTGCAGCGGTTGATCAAGTCACCAACAGGGTTTGATCAGGTGGTCGTGAAGCAGGATGGCGACGCACTTGTGCTTACCGCTCAGCCACTGTCTGATCCACGAGTTAACAAGCGGCTTGGTCACCTGGGCCTGGCAGAGGGTTATTTAACAGAGATTAATTTTGCTGCTGAAACCTGGGTGGAATCGTTAGCAAATGTGCTCGATGAGGGGCTGGTGCTATTGGTTGATTATGGCTACTGTCGCGACGAGTATTATCACCCGCAGCGGAATCAGGGCACTTTTCTCTGCTACTTTCGCCACACTGCGGCGGATGACCCGGTCCGCTTTCCAGGGTTGCAGGATATGACGGCGCATATAGATTTCACGGCGATGGCTGAGGCGGCATCACGAGGGGGCTTGCAAGTGTCGGGCTTCACCACGCAGGCAAATTTTTTAATCAGTTGTGGAATTCTTGATCAACTGGCCGACCGGGCAGACGATGACAACTACATAGAAACTCTGGCACCGGTGAAACAACTGTTGTTACCCGGCGGAATGGGCGAAGTATTCAAGGTGCTGGCTTTGACCAGAGGATATGCCCAGCCATTACGCGGCATGGCAACGCGGGATATTCGCCATACCTTGTAGTCAATTGCAGGGAACGGCTAGATCGAATCAGATGAACCTTGCCCCGAACTACCTGCAATTGACTCAGGCCGCGGCCAACTGATGTCCTGGTTGAACCTGGACGCCACTCAAAGCCACGGCAGTTTGCCAGCGATCGAGATTGTGCCCCTTGAGTGTTGGCAGATGAGGTTCCAGAGTTGCTACCTCTTTTTCCATCAATTT
>QNFC01000111.1 GCA_003645395.1 Gammaproteobacteria bacterium | reverse complement strand
CGTCAGGCCGGTGCCCATGCCGAACATGATCAACGCAAGAGAGCCGGGAATAATCAGACCGATTAAATTAGTCACGGGTTGAGTGGATCCCTCTGTTAGTTGCGCCGGATGAATTAGGCAGTGCTGCTTTTAGCATGGTTAGCAGCGGATTTGCCATCGGTTTTTTTAGCAAATTTACTGAATTATCAACATTCACGGTTGACGGGCGATTGTGATTGCCTTAAAGCTTTTTGGTTAGGTGGGTCTGATAGCGGAGCTGTTTATAACCTGTTGTTAATTATAGATATTTATTTTATGCCTAATTTTTAGGCAATCTGTTTGAGTTCCGCTTTGATACACATTCATGACAGCCAAATTAAGAGTTTATCCACAGAGTTACCCCCAGAAGCTGGGGGTAGGAAAAAACCGGTTAACTAACCGGCGGTTAGCCCTCAAAAGGCAGGGATTTTCTTTGATAAAAATTGCTCCATCACTTTAATCATCATGCCGTGGTCTGCTGCACCGGCGCTCTCGCGGGCGCTGTGCATGGACCACATCGGGTTGCCGACATCGATCGAGCGGACGCCCAATGCGGCTGCGGTGATGGGGCCAATGGTGCTGCCGCAGGGCAGATCGGTGCGGTGTACGTAGCGTTGTACGGGTACTTCGGCGGCGGCGCAGAGGTCAGCAAAAATCGCCTCGGAGACTGCTTCGGTGCTGTAGCGTTGGCTGGCGTTGACTTTGATCACGGGGCCCCCATTCACTTTAACGGCGTGGGCGTCGTCGTAGCTGCTGGCAAAGGCCGGGTTCCAGGCGTGGGCCATGTCTGCACTGATTAAAAAGCTGCGCGCCATGGCCTGTCGAAACGCGGTGGTATCACTCTCAAGCGCAGCGCAAATGCGTTGCAGCGTATCTGCCAGGAAACTACCCGCGGCACCTTTGTTGCTGGTGCTGCCAACCTCTTCGTGATCAAAAAAGCCACACACGCGGGTCTGCTGGCCCGGTTCCTGGCTGGCAAGTAAGGCGGTTAACCCGGCGTGGCAGGAGGCTAAATTATCCAGCTGGCCGTTGGCGATAAACTCGCCAGCGGGGCCGTAAAAACTACCCGGTTGAGAGTCAAACAGGTTCAGCTCCCAGCTCAGTATCTGATCGGGCTCAATCTCCGCCTGGTCGGCTAGCAGCTGTCGAAACTGTTGTTGGCCGGGTAACTCATCGGCGGCGCCCAGCAGGGGTGGCAGTTGGGTCTGCTTGTCCAGGAGTAGCCCTTTGGTGTTGACCTGCCGGTCCATGTGAATCGCAAGGCTGGGAATCCGCATGATGGGAGTTGGAAAACGCACCAGCCGTGTGGCCAGTTGCCCCTGGTCCCGGTAGACCAGCCGTCCGGCAAGGCCGAGATCGCGATCAACAAAAGTGGCCAGAATCGGCCCGCCATAAACCTCGACGCCGATACGCACCAGGTCCTTGTTCTCGATGGCTGGATTGGGCTTAACCCGTAAACCAGGCGAATCTGTATGCGCGCCGATTAAGCTAAAGCCGCTACTGGCGGGTGTCTCTGCCCCCAGTTGAAACGCTATCAGCGAAGATTCATCGCGGATGACAAAGTAGCCGCTGCCCGGTTGCAGTGACCAGGGATCAGATTCATTCAGCTGTTGGTAGCCGGCCGCGGTGAGCTGCTCAGCCATATTGGCGGCGGCGTGCCAGGGGCTGGGGCTGCGATCGATGAAATTGAGCAGTTCTTTTGCTTCAGGGTAGGCGTTGAGTTGGCTCACGGTTTGGGTCCGCTAAAGGTAAACTGGGGGATTTAGTCAATGATAACTAATAATCGTTGGCCATAACTCTGGATCTAACTTGAATGAGTAGTTTTGAAACATCCGTAACCGGGCATCTACGCAAACTGGTAAGCCAGCCCGCCGCGCAGGTGGATTACTGGTTACCGCTTGGCGATGAGCGGGTTTATCTAAATGATTATCTCGGTAAGCCTATCTCGCTGACTTTCAGTGGTGACATCAACTGCATTGCCTGCGGTCGGCGGACCAACAAAAGCTTTGCCCAGGGGCACTGTTACCCCTGTTTCACCGGTAAGGCTGCGTGCGACATGTGTATTCTTAAACCGGAGCTATGTCACTACGACGCCGGCACCTGCCGAGAGCCGCAATGGGGTGAGAATTTCTGTTTTCAGCCGCACATCATTTACCTGGCCAATACCACCGGCGCCAAAATTGGCATTACCCGCAAGACCCAGCTACCGACGCGCTGGATAGACCAGGGGGCGGTAGCGGCCCTGCCGATTTTTGAGGTCAGCACTCGCCATATATCCGGCCAGATTGAAGTAGTGCTGGCGGAATTTATTGCCGATAAAAGCCGCTGGCAGCAACTGCTCAAGGCCGTGCCTGAGCCGGTTGATTTGTTAGCTCTGCGTGACCAGGCGATGGAGTGGTCGGCGTCGGCAGTGGCCGAAATCCGGGCGCGGGAAGGTGATGACTCCGTAATTGAGCTAAGTGTGCAGCCGGCGCAATTTGAGTTTCCAGTGGTCGAATATCCGGTAAAAATAAAGTCGTTTAATTTTGACAAGGTGCCCGGGGTAGAGGGCAAGCTGCAGGGCATTAAAGGCCAATACCTGCTGTTAGATACCGGCGTGATTAACATCCGTAAATTTGGTGGTTACCGGGTGCAGTTTGATGGTTAAAACGACTACCCCTCAAAATTTTATGAAGAGATATGACCATGCGTGAAGGCACTCCCAGCACGATCTATTTAAAAGACTATCAACCTCTGGCGTTTCAGGTTGATAGCATCGAACTGCGTGTCGAGCTCGACCCCACGCAGACCAGGATCAGTTCGCGGCTGGCAGTGCGTCGCCGGGCGGGGGCGTTAGCCAATGCCCCGCTAAAACTCGACGGTAAACAGATGCAGTTAACCCGGGTATCGGTGGACGGTTTTGAGCTGCGCCGGTCGGAATACGAGGTCGATGATGAGAGCCTGACTCTGACCAGCCTGCCGGACAGCTGTGTGGTGGAAATTGACACCCTGATCGACCCTCAGGGCAACACGGCGCTGGAAGGACTTTATCTTTCCAACGGTATGTTCTGCACCCAGTGCGAGGCCCACGGCTTTCGCAAAATCACCTACTACCCGGATCGTCCGGACGTGCTGTCGCGATTCACCACTACGCTGATTGCTGATAAGGCTGATTACCCGGTGCTGTTGGCCAATGGCAACCTCGATGACAGCGGTGAACTCGACGGTGGCAAACACTGGGCACGCTGGGTCGATCCGCATCCCAAGCCCGCTTACCTGTTTGCCATGGTTGCCGGTGATTTATCCCGGGTGGCGGATAGCTTTACCACTATGAATGGCCGCAAGGTGGCGTTGGAGATTTTTGTCGAGCATGAGAATGTCGACAAGTGCGCCCACGCCATGACTTCGCTGCAAAAATCGATGGCCTGGGACGAACAGACCTACAGCCGCGAATATGACCTCGATATCTATATGATCGTGGCGGTGAGCCACTTCAACATGGGGGCGATGGAGAACAAGGGGCTGAACGTTTTTAACTCCCGCTACGTGCTTGCTAGCCCCGAGACCGCCACTGATATGGATTTTGAGGGCATCGAGAGCGTCATCGCCCACGAGTATTTTCATAACTGGAGTGGCAATCGCGTCACCTGTCGCGACTGGTTTCAGCTCAGTCTTAAAGAGGGTTTTACGGTCTTTCGAGACCAGCAGTTCTCGGCAGATATGGGCAGCGCCACGGTTAAACGCATTGATGATGTGCGGGTGATTCGCGGCCACCAGTTTCTCGAAGACAGCGGTCCCATGGCCCACCCGGTACAGCCGGATTCCTACATCGAGATCAATAATTTCTATACCGTTACCGTCTACAACAAAGGCGCCGAAGTGGTGCGCATGCTGCACACCCTGCTGGGCGGTAGCCAGTTTCGCCAGGCGACCGATCTCTACTTTGCCCGCCACGACGGCCAGGCGGCGACGGTGGAAAATTTTGTTCGCTGCATGGAAGAGGTCAGCGGTCGAGATCTGGCCCAATTTCGCCGCTGGTACAAGCAGGCGGGTACCCCGGTGCTGGACGTGGTCACCGATTACGACGAAGCCAGTGATGTTTTTACCCTGCTGGTCAAACAGAGTTGCCCGGCGACCCCGGGGCAGGGCGAGAAACAACCGTTCCATATTCCACTGACCTTAGGGCTGATCGGTGCCGGTGGCGAGCCGCTGACACTCCAGCTGGAAGATGAGGAGCAGCCGGGCGCAGTTGAACGCACGCTGGAGCTGACCGAGCCGGTGCACTCGTTCAAATTCAAAAACCTGGGCGGCAAACCGGTACCTTCGTTATTGCGACGGTTTTCGGCACCAGTGAAACTGGATGTCGGCCATAGTGAAACCGACCTGACCTTCCTGCTGGCCCGCGACCCGGACCTGTTTAATCGCTGGGAAGCCGCCCAGCAGCTGGCGCAGCAGGTGATTCAACGCCAGCTTGATAGCCCTGATCAAACCTCCATTAGCAGCGGCGTTATCGATGCTTTTGGAGCCGTTCTAATCGAAGCGGATCTCGACCCGGCGATGGTGGCGCAGATCTTTCAACTTCCCGGCGAGGCAACCCTGGCTGAACAGCAGCGCGAGATCGATCCCGAGCAAATTTATAGCGCTCGCCATACTCTGCGCGAGACCCTCGCCGGTGAGCATCGAGCACAGTTTTTACAGCGCTATCTGGCGATGAAAACCGAGCAGACCTATGCGTTTGATGCCGACCAGAATGCTGCCCGGGCGCTTAAAAACAGCTGCCTGAGTTACCTGATGGAACAGCCCGATGAGCAGGTGGTAGGGCTGTGCATGGAGCAGTTCCGCAGCAGCAACAACATGACTGACAGCCTCGCCGCGTTGGCGGCTCTGGTGCATTGTGATCTGCCCGAGCGGCAGATTGCCCTGGCCGAGTTCTATCAGCAGTGGCGTCATGATCCACTGGTAATTGATAAATGGTTCAGCCTGCAGGCGCAGTCGGCCCTGGCCGGCACGCTTGAGCGAGTCGAGGCGTTACTGGATCACGCTGATTTCAGCCTCACTAATCCCAACCGGGTACGGTCGCTGGTGGGCGCGTTTATCAGCGGCAATTTGCGCCAGTTTCACGCCGCCGATGGCGGTGGCTACCAGTTTCTGGCCGACCAGGTGCTGGCGCTGGATGGACTCAATCCCCAGGTTGCCGCGCGCATGGTTAATCCTCTGGGGCGTTGGCGGCGCTACGAACCGGTTCGCCGCGAGTTGATGAAAACCCAGTTGCAACGCATTGTCGGCCAGCAGGGGTTATCAAAAGATGTGTTTGAGATAGTTAGTAAGAGTCTTTAACGCGGTGTAACCTGCGCAGGAGTTCTCGTTGGCTGGATTCCCAGCGAGGGAAATAAGGAGCAAGTGACATGCTCCGCTTAACAGCACTACGGAAACAGGAATATTGCTTATGTCCTCAGTAATGCAAGAGGTAAAGAAACTGGTTAACCACCTACCTGATGACACCAGTATCGAAGACGTTCAATACCATCTTTATGTTCTGGGGAAAGTCCAGAAAGGGCGTGATGACATTAGTAATGGTCGTCACTGTTCCACCGAGGAAGCCAAAGAACATTTAAGCCGATGGCTCAAACCGTAATTTGGTCGCAGGAATCGATAGTATTGCCGAATACATCAACCGAGATTCGCTCTACCATGCGCAGCAAGTGGTAGAGAATATTATTGATTACGGTGACATTCTTAGTCACCGTAATTCGTCACCGTAATTCCCTTATTTTGGAAACAGTAAGGTGAATTCAATACGCGCTCCGAGTCCCTCAGCGCCAGCATCCGTATGAGCTGCCCAGTAGCGCAATCCAACTCGGCTCATGATCATCTGAGATCCAAGCTTAAATACTTTACCGACCATGCCATTGATTGGCACAGCCCATTCATCAGAATCGGCTCTCCAGTCATAGGTGGACTCCGTGTTTAGCGTAAATGTCACTGCATCCTTTGTTGTATATGACCAGAACGGCTGCAAGAAAGTGGAGCTGAGAGGGTCCTGACCGTCTCTACCTGTTTCCGTCCATATATGATTAGCCAGAATACCGTAGGTCCAGGGCCCGTTTTGCTTAAGTGCAACTCCCGTAGGCCCTGCTCCCCACTGCTCCGTTCCAAGTTCTTCATCCGTTCCCGTGGGCAGCAGGAACACGGGTCCGACACCCCATATCCAACCACTCTTTGTTGGCG
>QNFC01000110.1 GCA_003645395.1 Gammaproteobacteria bacterium | reverse complement strand
CAGGTCTACATACTTGAAGTGAACCCGCGAGCGTCACGGACGGTGCCGTTTGTCTCCAAAGCGACTTCTCGTCCGCTAGCGAAGGTGGCGGTTCGTTGTATGATCGGTGAAACTCTTGAGAAGCAGGGCTTTCTGCACATGTTGGTGCCAGATTATTATTCCGTAAAAGAGGCTGTGTTTCCGTTTGCTAAATTTCCCGGTGTTGACGTGCTTCTCGGCCCTGAGATGAAATCGACTGGCGAGGTGATGGGGGTTGGCAGTACCTTTGGTGAGGCGTTTGGCAAGGCGCAATTGGCTGCGGGTAACCCGATGCCACAGCCCGGGACCGCGTTTATAAGTGTACGAGATGTCGACAAACGACCTGGGCTGATAGCCGCTTGTAAGTCGTTGGAGAAGTTTGGGTTCGATCTGCTAGCGACCCGCGGGACCTGTGAATTTTTGTGTGATGCTGGGGTCCAATGTGAGTCGGTTAACAAGGTCAAAGAAGGTCGGCCTCATATAGTCGATAAGATCACTAATGGCGATATTCGTTTTATCGTAAATACGACAGAAGGGCGTCAGGCAGTGACTGATTCTTATAATATTCGGCGAGCCGCTTTGCGGTTTCAGGTGCCCTATACCACCACGCTAGCCGGTGCGGAGGCCACGTGTCTGGCGTTGGAAGTGACTGGTGATCCGCAGGTCAGGTCGCTGCAAAGTTTACATATCGGAATGAATGCATGAGCAAAGAAGCGATAACTAAAAGTGGTGTGGAAGTGCTGCGGGCCGAGTTGCAAAAACTCAAAAACGAAGATCGGCCACGGATCATCTTGGCGATTGCTGAGGCGCGGGAGCATGGTGACCTGAAAGAGAACGCTGAATACCACGCTGCCCGTGAACAGCAAGGGTTTGCTGAGGGTCGAATCGGTGAAATTGAGCATCGTCTGGGCAATGCAAATATCATTGACCCACTTGAGTTGGCAGGAACCGAAAAAGTGGTTTTTGGTGCCACAGTGATGTTGGTGAACGTTGCAGACGGCAGTGAAATTCGTTATCAGATAGTCGGAGTCGATGAGGCGGATATAAAGATCGGAAAGGTTTCGTTTAAATCGCCAATTTCGCGGGCAATGATTGGTAAGGAGCTTAATGATCAGGTTATCGTGCCGGCACCTGCCGGGGAGAAAACCTTTGAAATCCTTAAAATTGAGTATATCTAACGTCTCCAGGTGATTTTCGTTGACCAGGAAAAGCACTTCCAGTGCACGTTGGCTTGACCGCCACGTTACTGATAAATGGGTTAAACAAGCGCAGCTCGATGGCTATCGGTCGCGTGCGAGCTATAAGTTGATTGAAATAGATAAGCGTGATCGATTGTTTACGCCCGGCGCGTTGGTCGTTGATCTTGGTGCGGCCCCAGGCGGCTGGGCACAGGTGGCCAGCCGAGCGTTAAAGGATAAGGGCCGGGTGATCGCACTCGACCTACTGGAAATGGAGCCGTTGGCAGGTGTAGAAGTAATTCAAGGGGATTTTCGTGATCAGCAGGTACTAGATGATTTGCTGGGTCGATTGGATGGTGGTCTTGCAGACCTTGTAATTTGTGATATGGCCCCCAATGTTTCAGGTATCAAGGCAGTGGATCAGCCAGCGATGATGTATCTATTGGAGCTCACCCTTGATTTTTGCGAGCAGGTGTTAAAGACCGGTGGAAAGTTGCTGACTAAAACCTTTGAAGGCGCGGGAATGGTCGAGTATCGGCAACAGGTTAAAGCGCGTTTTGGCCGGGTGGTAATGCGCAAGCCGGCCGCATCTCGGGATAGCAGTGTGGAACAGTATCTGTTGGCAACGGGATTTCGCCGATAACATTAAGTGTGTGGGGCATGGCTGCAGACGGGTTTTTCAGCAAGTGTTTTTTTAGAGAGGCCTTTAAGTCAAAAATTCGTTAAGCTGGACGATAAACTAATCACATCATCGAGAGCCTGAGAGGGGTTGTCCGATGAGTGTTCAGCGGTGTAGCAAGATGCTAGCCGCTCTAAATTTCAAGTAAAGGTATCTATTGTTGAATGGAATGACTAAGAACATCGTTCTGTGGGTTGTTGTGGCGTTAGTACTGATGAGTGTGTTCAGTAATTTTTCGGCGCGAAATAATCAGCCTAACCCGATCACTTATTCCCAATTTATCAACGAGGTGAAGAGTGGATCGGTGCAGTCGGTTCGAATTCAGGGTGATACGCTTTACGTTGTTAATGGCAGCGGCCAAAGCTATGAAGTCTTCGCTCCGCAGGATGACCGCATGATCGATGATCTGCTGGCCAACGGCGTGGAAGTTCGTGCTGAACCGCCGGAAAAACAGTCCATTCTGATGCAGATTCTCATCTCTTCCTTTCCGATTCTGCTGCTGATAGGCGTTTATGTTTACTTCATGCGCCAGATGCAGGGCGGCGGGGGAAAGGGCGGCATCATGCCGTTTGGCAAAAGTCGTGCGCGCTTGCTTAACGAGGATCAGATTAAGGTTACCTTTGCAGATGTAGCCGGCGTTGATGAAGCCAAAGAAGAGGTTCATGAGCTCGTAGAGTTTTTGCGAGACCCCGGTAAGTTTCAGCGCCTCGGCGGACATCTGCCACGGGGCGTATTGATGGTAGGCAGTCCTGGTACCGGTAAAACTTTGTTAGCGAGGGCGATCGCCGGTGAAGCGAAGGTGCCATTTTTTACTATTTCCGGGTCTGATTTTGTTGAAATGTTTGTCGGTGTGGGCGCTTCCCGAGTAAGGGATATGTTCGAACAGGCAAAAAAGAGTTCGCCGTGCATCATTTTCATTGACGAAATTGACGCGGTTGGTCGCCATCGTGGTGCCGGTCTTGGTGGTGGTCACGACGAACGTGAACAGACTTTGAATCAACTACTGGTAGAGATGGACGGTTTTGAGGCCAATGATGGTGTGATCGTGATTGCGGCCACTAACCGACCTGACGTGCTTGATCCGGCACTACTACGTCCGGGAAGGTTTGATCGTCAGGTCGTGGTGTCGTTGCCAGATATCCGTGGTCGTGCTCAAGTGCTGAAAGTGCATATGCGTAAAGTGCCCGTATCCGATGATATTGATGTTGATGTAATAGCCCGTGGTACTCCCGGCTTTTCCGGTGCGGATTTGGCCAATCTGGTAAACGAGGCTTCATTGCTGGCTGCCCGAGGTAATAAGCGGGTAGTGGAAATGTACGATTTTGATCGCGCCAAAGATAAAATTATGATGGGAGTCGAACGTCGCTCTATGGTAATGAGTGATGAGGAAAAGAAGCTCACGGCTTACCACGAGGCGGGACACGCAATAGTTGGTCTGTCAGTGCCGAGTCACGACCCCGTGTACAAAGTCAGCATTATTCCCCATGGCCGGGCGCTTGGGGTGACTCTGTTTTTGCCTGAAGAGGATCGCTACAGCTACAGCAAGCAGCGTCTTGAAAGCCAGATATGTAGTCTTTATGGCGGGCGTGTTGCTGAGGAACTAATTTTTGGTGCGGACGGCGTAACTACTGGGGCTTCCAACGATATCAAGCGCGCGACCGAGCTTGCTCATAACATGGTTACTCGCTGGGGTCTATCTACCGAAATGGGTCCGCTTGCCTATGCCGAAGATGAGGAAGAGGTGTTTCTTGGGCGTAGTGTGACTCAGTCTAAGCACATGTCTGATGATACAGCTGCAAAAATAGATGTTGAAATGAAAGATCTGCTGGATCGAAATTACCAGCGGGCGGCAGCTATTTTAGAAGAAAAAATTGACGTGCTGCACGCGATGGCTAAGGCGCTGATTGACCTTGAAACCATTAACGAAGATCAGATTAAAGACATGATGGCTGGTAAGCCGCCACGGCCGCCAAGTGATGTAAATACTCCACAGCCAGCTGCGAAATCATCTCAGGATGACTCCGAGGGTTCAGAAGGTGTCGGCGACGCAGCATCTGAGCACTAATTAACCTTTTTTACGGAGATGGTCATAGATTGCGCGGGCCGATCGCTCGTGTTGGACCAGCCCGTAGTTATGGGGGTGTTAAATGTAACTCCCGACTCATTTTCTGACGGTGGTCGGTTTATAGCGGCTGATATTGCTGTTGAGCGTGGCATAGAGATGGTTGCTGACGGCGCAGCTATTTTAGATATAGGCGGGGAATCCACCCGGCCTGGTGCCGAACTGATCTCTATTCAACAGGAACTCGACCGAGTTCTGCCGGTATTTGAAGAATTGGTGCAGGCGATTGATGTCCCTATTTCAATAGATACCCGTCACCCTGAAGTGATGCTCGCGGCTACGGCAGCAGGAGCCGGGATGATTAATGATGTCAACGCGTTGCGAGCCCCGACTGCGCTGGCTGTAGCTGTGGAAAGCGGTGCGGCGGTTTGTTTGATGCACATGCAGGCTACTCCGCAAACCATGCAGGATGCCCCTTGTTACGCTGACCCGGTACTAGAAATTGTGCAGTTTTTGCGGGAACGTATTGCAGCGTGTGAAGCTGCGGGATTGAGTTGCGCGAAAATTGTTGTCGATCCTGGCTTCGGATTCGGCAAAACCTTGTCTCATAATCTGCAGCTTCTCGGTCATATTGACCAATTTATTGAGTTAGGCGTGCCAGTTCTGGTGGGTTTGTCCCGAAAAAAAATGTTTGGGGATATTCTTCAAAAACCGATTGATCAACGGTTGTGCGGCAGCCTTGCAGGCGCTGTTATCGCTGCGGAAAGAGGCGCGCGAATCATTCGCTGTCACGATGTTGGTGAAACCGTGGACGTTCTAAAGGTCTGGTCGGCAATGGCACAACAAGTGTCGGAGATTAACTAAATGAAGAAACGGAAGTATTTTGGTACCGATGGAATTAGAGGTCGGGTTGGTAATGAGCTGATTAACCCCGAATTTGTACTTAAGTTGGGTTGGGCGCTCGGCAAAGTGCTTAGTCGTGAAGGCCGTCCCAAAGTGGTGATTGGTAAGGACACGCGTATCTCTGGATATATGTTTGAGTCCGCGCTGGAAGCAGGGCTTGTCGCGGCGGGCGTCGATATCATGATGCTTGGGCCGATGCCAACTCCAGCGGTCGCCTATCTTACGCGCACGTTTCACGCCCAGGCGGGCATTGTAATAAGTGCTTCGCATAATCCCTTTTACGACAATGGCATTAAGTTCTTTTCCAATGTGGGGGAAAAATTTCCAGATCAGGCCGAATTAGACATTGAGGCCCAGATTGAAAAGCCAATGCACACCGTCGAAGCGGACCAATTAGGTAAAGTGACTCGGGTAGAAGATGCTGCGGGTCGCTATATCGAATTTTGTAAGAGCACCTTTTCCAGTGAAGGAGATTTGCGTGGCTTGAGGGTAGTGGTCGATTGCGCCCACGGTGCGACCTATCATGTCGCACCAGCGGTGTTTCGTGAACTGGGTGCAGAAGTGTTTACTGTTGGTGTTAACCCGGACGGATTGAATATCAATGCTGAGGTTGGCTCCACTTCGCCCGCCAGTTTAGAAGCGGCAGTTAAATTGCACCGAGCTGACATCGGCATTGCCTTGGACGGCGACGGCGATCGCTTGTTGATGATTGATGAAAAGGGCGAACAAGTAGACGGCGACGAGCTGATTTGCGTGATGGCCCATGAACTTCAGCGTCGCGGTTTGCTCAAGGGTGGGGTGGTTGGCACCGTGATGAGCAACCTGGGGCTAGAACAGTCGCTTAAGGTGCTGGGCGTGCCGTTCATACGCGCGAATGTAGGCGACCGTTACGTGATCGAGCTGCTGAAACAGAAAAAGTGGATGCTTGGTGGTGAGAATTCGGGCCATATCATCACGCTTGATAAGACTTCGACCGGGGATGGCATAGTCGCCGCTCTGCAGGTGGTATCAGCCATGTTAGAAAGTGGAAAGACGCTTTATGAGCTTAAGCGGCAAATGGTTAAGTTGCCCCAGGTGTTGATCAATGTGGATACCTTGCCCGGTTATCGTGTCGACGACGATAAACGGGTTCAGACAGTCTCCGCTGAGCTCGAACAGAGGTTGGGGGATGAGGGTCGTATCCTGGTGCGCTCGTCTGGTACTGAACCGGTGGTGAGAGTAATGGTCGAGGGGCAGGATCCGGGCGCTATCCGTCAGGTTGGTAATGAGCTGGCTACTGCAGTTGCTGCCGGAGTTGCCAAATTTGCTGCCGGCGAGTGATCTCACGGTGTGATTTGGCACCAATCTTGATTGATTTTACTCGGCTTCATCGGTAACATCGCGGCCCTGCGTGAACGGCTAAATCCAGTCTGACAT
>QNFC01000109.1 GCA_003645395.1 Gammaproteobacteria bacterium | reverse complement strand
GCCTAAATTTTCTTTTACTAGCATGGGGTAACTCCGGCTGAATCAATAAACATCAGGCACTCATGTATTTTTGCCATTCAAGCAATACATCAAATTCGGTAACTTCGCCGTAGATAGAGGGGTAAGCCTTACCCGGGCCGGGGAAGTCGGGGATGGTTTTGTCACGGTATGCCAGGGTCATCTGAAAATTCATTTCTCCCTGGCTACCTTGCTGTCCAGCGATCCCTTTGGCGATTCCTACCCAGGCTTCGGCGTCGTCCTGATCGAAAGTACCGGCGGCGGAGAAGGTTCTTACCCCGGCGAGCATCGATGCCTGCTTCCATTCATCGGAAGCTTCTTTTTCCACCAGGAACCAGTTCCAGATTTCCATCTGCGTGGCGGAAATGGGTTGCCACAGGCGGATGGCCAGCAGGTTAATGGGTACGCCGTCAGGGTTGAAAATTGCAGGGGCCTGTACCGATGAAAAGTTCGGGAACATAGTCTGCACCCCGCCGAGCAGGTGTTGCGATAGTTCTTGCTGCCCCGGTGTAAGACATTGTTCGTAGAGTTCTATCAACTCTGGCGGATAGCCGGTATAGGCAGGGACCTGGTCGCGCAGCGATTCGGGGATCAACGGCAAAATGCCGTTATGGCCATTGCCCATGCTCACCGCCGGGCTATAAAGCAAAGATTCGCGTACTGCCTGCGGCGGCATGCCAAAGGTCGCCGCCGTGATCGGTCCGTGAACTTTCACTGCGTGGGGGCCGTCGGCACCGAAATTGACAGCACCGGCTTTCCAATTGGTATCGACCACCCAGCGGTGGGGCGCGCCGAGCACTTCCATGCCTCCTGGCGTACGGTTGTGATAGAGGTCGAGGTACCAGCGGGCATCGCCGAGGTAGTCGGACAAGTCTGGGGCTGCATCATCCCAGGTGGCAAAAATCAGGCCGGCGTAGCTATCGGCTCGGGCCACAGTCTTCAGGTCGAGAGTCTTGAAATCAACTTTGCCATCATAAAGAGCCATGTCGTCAGCAGTGGCTTTGAGTGATCCATCCAGGCCAAACACCCAGCCGTGGTAAGCGCAGACAAAACCTTTGGTAGACCCAGCGTCTGCGGTGCAGAGCAGCGTGCCGCGGTGGCTGCAGGAGTTAAGCAGCACGTGAGCTTTGCCGTGCTCGCCACGGCTGAGAATGACCGAATCAGTGCCCATATTGCGGGTAACGTAATCGCCCTCGTTGGGGATTTCCGATTCGTGACCAATATAGAGCCAGGCTTTGGCGAAGACCTTCTCCTGTTCCAGCTCGAAGATGGCCTGATCGGTAAAAATCAGTCGACTGGCGGTAGCATTTTCCTCATCCACCAGGCGGTCGATATCTGCTGGACCGAGATTTTCTCTGAGTAGCATCGTCCTCTCCTGAAAGCCAATAAAGGCAATTTCCTAAACGATCGTTAACGTCTGATTCTACTACGCCTGAGATTTTCTAAACCAGTCGTTTTTGCGGTTTTTACACAGCTGTCAGGTGTAGATTAGGCTTTTGCTTCGGAATGGCACTTTAAATTGGCGGTACGGATCATGAAAAAAGAAGTGGACCAGGCGGTTTTATTAACGAAAAAATCATCGGGGATTCTACGGCTTACGCTGAATCGTCCCGCCCACCGCAATGCGTTGAGCGGACAACTGATCGATGAGTTGATCATGCAACTGGTCGTCGCTGAGCAGGGTCGTACGGTGCGGGTGGTGGTCATTGCCTCGCAGGGCACGGTCTTTTGTGCGGGTCACGACCTCAACGAACTGGTCGCGATGAATCAGCCGCAGCGGCGACAGTTACTTGAGCGCTGCAGTGAGTTGATGATGACCCTGCAGCGGATTCCCCAACCCGTAATCGCTGAAGTGCAGGGAGTTGCGACGGCAGCCGGTTGCCAACTGGTGGCCTCCTGCGACCTTGCGGTGGCTGCCGCAAGCGCAACCTTCGCTACGCCGGGCGTGAATATTGGCCTGTTTTGTTCGACCCCCGCCGTTGCCCTCAGCCGTGCTGTGCCGACTAAGCAAGCATTAAAAATGCTGTTAACCGGTGAGCCTGTCGATGCGCAGTGGGCCCTGCAGATTGGCCTTATCAGTGATCTGGTGGATGCCGATGAGCTGCCGCAGGCCACCAGATCTCTGGCAGAGCGCATCGCCAGCAAATCGTCGGCCTGTATCTCAACCGGCAAGCAGGCATTTTATCGCCAACAGGGGTTGCCGGTTGCACAGGCCTATGCCGATGCAGCGGCTGAAATGGTGCGCAATCTGGATTCCGCATCGGCGAAGGAAGGAATCAGTGCTTTTTTGCAAAAGAGAACGCCTCACTGGCCAGATTGACCTGAGGTTGAGTTGATTGACCGGGGTCAGTCCGGGTACGGAGTTTTCACTGAAATAGCAGAATGGGCCCGGCACTCAGTTAATATAGGTCACGCTCATCACTCTTGCTGTGGTGGTAAATCGCCCGCGTGGCCCAGACTAAGTTAATTTTTGTTGAGGTAGTGATGTCAGTTGATCAGGTAACGCCGTTCAAAAAAATTCTAGTTGCCAACCGTGGCGAGATTGCCATTCGAGTATTTCGGGCCTGTACTGAGCTCGGAATCGCTACCGTAGCGATCTATTCACACGAAGATCGACTCCACCTGCATCGCTATAAAGCGGATGAGGCTTACCTGGTCGGTCGTGGCAAGTCACCCCTGGCGGCTTATCTTGAGTACGACGAGATTATCGAACTGGCGCTGGAGAAAGAAGTAGACGCTATTCACCCAGGTTATGGATTCCTGTCAGAAAATAGCGATTTTGCTCGCGCCTGTGAAGCTGCTGGGATTGTCTTTATCGGGCCGTCACCGGAGGTGCTAGATGCGCTTGGTGACAAAGTCAAAGCCCGCCACGCTGCAGAGCAGGCGGGATTGCCGACGATTCCGGGTACCCCAGACGCGGTAGATAATGACGAAGAGGCGCTCGCCTTTGCCAGCGAGGCTGGTTATCCGCTGATGGTTAAGGCGGCGATGGGCGGCGGCGGTCGGGGCATGGCGGTGGTTAATGATGATCGGGAGCTGGTCGATGCCATGGTCAGGTGCCGAGCTGAGGCACAATCGGCTTTCGGTGACGCCACTATTTTTCTGGAACGCTATCTGCAGAAACCGCGCCACATTGAAGTACAGGTGCTGGGCGATCAATACGGTAATTTGGTGCACCTGTTTGAGCGTGATTGCTCGGTGCAGCGTCGCCACCAGAAGGTAGTGGAAATTGCCCCGGCGATGAACCTCACCGATAAGCAGCGCCAGGCGATCTATCGCGATGCGCTGGCTATATGTCGGCAGGTCAATTACAGCAACGCCGGTACCGTGGAGTTTCTGTTTGATGGAGAGGGTCGCCACTACTTTATTGAAGTGAACCCGCGCATTCAGGTCGAGCACACGATTACGGAGGTAATTACCGGTCGCGATCTGGTGCAGGCACAAATTCGGGTGGCCGAGGGCTATCCGCTGCACGACGACACCATTCGCATTGCCGATCAGGCGGCGATTAAGAAAAGCGGTTACTGCCTGCAACAGCGCTTAACCACGGAAGATGCGGCCAATGGATTTGCGCCGGATTCGGGTCAAATTACCGCCTTTCGGGCGGCAGAAGGTTTTGGCATTCGTCTTGATGTCGGCGCCGGCTTTGATGGCTCGGTGATTTCTCCTTATTACGACTCGCTGCTGATTAAAGTCTGCTCCTGGGCGCTGGACTATGATCAGGCTCTGGCTAAAGGGCTACGTGCGATCCGCGAGTTTCGTATTCGCGGGGTGAAAACCAATATTCCGTTTCTGGAAAACTTGCTCGAACATCCGGTGTTTCAGGCCGGGGAATGCGACACCACGTTTATTGATAATCATCCGGAATTGCTGGAATTTAAACCACGTCAGGATCGTGCCAATAAGCTCCTCAGTTATTTCTCCGAACTGGCGCTGAATGGATTTCCCGGTATCGACGAGGCGGCGATTCCGGCCAAAATTCGTCCCCAGATTGAGTCGCCGGTAATCCCAGTCGCCGGTCCCTCGGCAGCGTTTGAAGTGCTGCAGTCCGCCGGAGCGCAGGGAGTCGCTCGCTGGTTGCTAGAGCAAGAACAGCTGTTAGTGACCGACACCACGTTTCGCGATGCCCATCAATCACTGCTGGCTACCCGCGTGCGTAGCCGCGACATCCTGAAAATAGCGCCGGTCAGTGCCAGCATTGGCCAGCAGCTGTTCTCTTTTGAAATGTGGGGCGGGGCGACCTTTGACGTCGCTTATCGGTTTTTACACGAAGACCCCTGGCAACGGTTGGCCCGGCTGCGGGAGATGATGCCCGGCACGCTGTTGCAGATGTTGCTACGTTCCGGAAATGCGGTGGGTTACACCAATTATCCTGATAACGTGGTCAACCGATTTATCGATGAGGCGGCAGCCGCAGGGATCGACGTATTCAGAATTTTCGATTGCCTCAATTGGGTCGAGGGGCTGCGCCCGTGTATCGAACGGGTGGTGGAAACCGGCAAAATTGCCGAGGCGGCGATCTGCTATAGCGGTGATATCACCGACGGCAAACGGGTTAAATTTACCCTCGACTACTACCTATCGCGGGCAAAGCAGATCGAGCAGGCGGGCGCCCATATCCTGGCGATTAAAGACATGGCTGGCCTGCTCAAACCCGAAGCTGCGCGAATTCTGGTCTCAGCACTAAAAGATACGCTGACCATTCCGGTGCACCTGCATACTCACGACACCAGTGGTAACGGGGTGGCGACTTTGCTGGCTGCATCTGCCGCAGGGGTTGATGTGGTTGATGCCGCGTTGAGCGCGATGTCCGGCGTGACGTCCCAACCGTCGTTGAATGCGTTGGTGGCTGCCATGCAGGGCACCCCGCGGGCAACCGGCATTGATGCAAACGGAATGCAGCAGTTAGCGGACTACTGGGAGGGCGTCAGAGAAATTTATGCGCCTTTCGAATGTGGTCTTAAAACAGGCAGTGCCGACGTTTACGACCATGAAATCCCCGGTGGCCAGTATTCCAACTTTCGACCCCAGGCGATTTCGATGGGCCTGGGTGAGCGCTGGGATGAAGTTCGAAAAATGTACCGCACCGTTAACGACATGCTCGGCGACATTATTAAAGTGACGCCGTCATCGAAAGCCGTTGGAGATATGGCGCTGTTTATGGTGCAGAACGACCTCACGCCGGATGACGTGATTGAGCAGGGTCATGACCTGGCCTTTCCAGACTCTATCGTGAGTCTGCTCAGCGGCATGATGGGCCAGCCTGATGGCGGTTTTCCCGAGGCTTTGCAGCAAGCTGTGTGTGGCGATGGTGAAATTATTACGGTACGGCCGGGTGAGTTACTTGAACCGTGGGATTTTGCCGCCGACGCCCATGACCTGGGCCAAACCCTTGGACGGGAGCCGAGTCCGCAAGAGCAGGTGTCGGCAGCGCTTTATCCAAAAATATTTCGTGAATACAGCCTGTTTCAGCAGCGCTTCGGTGAGGTCTCAGTACTCGACACGGCAGAGTTTTTCTACGGCCTGAAAATCGGTGAAGAGAAGGCTATCGAAATTGAGCCGGGTAAAACGCTGATAGTGAAACTGCTGGCGATTGGACAGCTCGAAGCGGATGGCCAGCGGGAAATTTTCTTTGAACTTAACGGTCGCCGCCGCAACCAGCGGGTAGTTGATCGTAACGCTGTCAGTGAGATTGAGGCCCACGACCGGGCCGACCTGGCGAATAGTGATCAGATTGGTGCGCCGATGCCGGGGGTGGTCGTTGAACTGCACGTGGCCGAAGGTGATGAGGTGCGTGAAGGCGAAAAGCTACTGACCACCGAAGCGATGAAAATGCTTAACGTTATTGTTGCGCCTCGGGATGGCAAGGTTATGCGGTTGCCACTGGGCGTGGGGGTGGAGATTGCTGCCGGTGATTTGATCTGTGAGCTGGGGTAGTCGGCGGGGGTTCAGGGCAGAAATAGAACCTGCTCAGGTTATACTGTGCGGCGTTTGGAATTGTGCAATGCGTCGCTGATTAATGTATTCAGCAGGTTAATATCTGTCACTGGTTTTTGCAGGTGATATTCAAAGCTACCGCGGCGTGGATCGTCTTTCTCTAACGCCCAACCGGTCATCAAAATACGAATAATATCCGGGTCGTGTTCACCGAGCCGGTTAGCCAACTGATCACCTGACGTGCCGGGCAAGTCCAGATCGATCATGGCAACTTCCCACAGCCCGGGTTGAAACGCGCGGATTGCTGATTCTGCATCTTG
>QNFC01000108.1 GCA_003645395.1 Gammaproteobacteria bacterium | reverse complement strand
CTTGCAGTCTTGCCATGATTCTATAAAGACTCAGGATGAAAATTGTATGACCACAAAGGAAATTACGTAACCAGGTTATGACTCATCGACATCAGCACTTTGATCATGAGGCCGGCAACCAACGCATATATTGGGCGATTGCAGTAAACGTATTGCTAACCGTCGTGCAGCTAATCGGTGGCGTGCTTGCTGGCAGTCTGGCACTGATGGCCGATGCGTTGCATAACCTGAGTGATGCAAGTTCGCTGGTGATCGCGCTGGTCGCGCGGCGGATTGCCATACGGCCGGTAGACGACCAACAGACATTTGGCTATCGGCGGGCGGAGGTGGTCGCAGCACTGATCAATTTGACCGTATTGCTGGTCATTGGCGGTTACCTGGTGTTGCAGGGGGTAATGCGGCTGCTGGATCCGCAGCCGGTCACCGGCTGGTTGGTGGTTCTGGTTGCAAGCGTGGCGCTAGTGGTCGACGTGATTACCGTATTTTTGACCCACCCGATGGCCGATCAGAGCTTAAATATGCGCGCCGTGCTACTGCACAATCTGGCGGATGCGCTGACATCGCTGGGGGTGATTATTGCCGGGGTGCTGATTATGTTGTTTGATTTTCACCTGGCGGATGTACTGGTAACGTTTCTGGTAGCGGGGTTTGTGCTCTACCACGCTGGGCACGATATACGCCGGGTGATCGCTATTTTAATGAACGCTACGCCACCTCATCTGGATATTAACGAGGTGAGAGTGGAGGTGGAAAAGTTGGCGGGGGTTGATTCTCTGCACCACATCCACCTCTGGTCATTGGATGAGTCGGAGCATTCGTTTGATGCTCACGTGGTGGTCATAGCTGGCTTAAGCTCACCGGTCGATTTGCAGCCGGTGCGGTTAGCGATTAAGCGGTGTCTTGCGGAGGAGTTTGGAATTCATCACTCGACCCTGGAATTTGAGTTTCTGGGGTCTGGATCTGGGCCTGGGTCGGCGGGCTTTGAGTCTGAAAGTTCAGGTTGTGCCGGGGGTCAGCGCGAACACTAGCCGCTGACCCTTGACATGTTTACGTTCTCTCAAAAGGGTTAATTCAAACCGGATAGATCAGATACCGGGGTGGCACGGCCGTATCCAGTATCGCCTTGCGCGAACTAAACCTCAGTTCTCCGTCTACCTCGATGATGTTGTCGTGATAGTGACCCACCACCAGCAGGTGGGAGTGGCCATCCGGGCCGGTATAAAAAACAGTAAAATTGGTGTCGGCGTGGATGGTGCCGTCATTCTGCATTTCGCAGAAATTGCGGTAAATCTGGTAACGCGGCTGATAGTGTTCTACCGCGTGGTTCCAGACTTCATTTACATAGGTGCAACGATCCTGCAGTCGCTCATAGCAATCATCCAGCATCATGCCAACCGGCAGGTTGTGTTTAACGTGCTCCTGCGTGGTTAACTCGTAGGTGCCGGGATTGTTAAAAGTAGCGAGCCAGCCTTCCATGTTGCGCCGCTCTAATGCATGAGTGTATGCACGCTGAACGTTGTCGATCCTGGCAAGCAGGGATGCATCGATAATTTGTGCCATTGTTCAGAGTCCCATCCGTTGTTTGTAATCGTTCCACCAGGGGGTGCTGCCGGCTTCGTCGTTCTGCATGCAGCGTTTACCGTCAGGTGATTCGGCCAGTCCTTTGACAAAATTAACCGTGTTATGGGGAGCAGTGATGGCTTTTTGTACCCGTTCGAATACGGCGCTATCTTCAATGCTGACAAAACCGCTGGGGCCCAGCAGGTTGGCCGATTGGCGGATACGGTGCTCGGCGATGTCGTCGTCGTCGTCGACAAAGCCAAGATAGGTGTAGTGCACCTCGGTTTTCCCCGGGCCCAACGGCCGGGCAAAACGGAAGTTGATCGAGTTGAGATGCTTGACCGATTGGCAGAGTGGTCGAATCAGGTTAACGGTCGCGGTTAGCTCGTTATTGCGAGTTTCTACCACAGAGGCGTCGTTCAGGTAGCCGTTGTCCTCATAGGGTTTGGTGCCGTAATCGATACCCCAGTGCCCGCCGGTGCCGCCGGAAATCTGGATGCCCTGGCCGCCCTGAAAATCGAGCAGGCGAAAGGCAGTGTGGAGCAGGCCGGCGTGGTAGCCGTCGTTGTCCATGTAGATTTTCCAGTTACAGTTGAAAACGATTTTCTGGTAACCGAGTAATTTCAGTGGTCGCTCGCCACCGCCCAGGGCATTACGCAGTGCTGGCGCGGCATCACCGAGGAACTCTTCCATCGACGGGGTGGCCGGGTCAAATGTTGCCCAGACCACTTGTGACCAGACGGTCGTACGCAACTGGGTGAGGCCGAAGTCAGATTTCTTGAAATCGGCGCGAAAGCGCTCTTCACCCGGGGTGACGTGACACTCGCCTTTGTTGTCGAAAACCCAGCCGTGGTAGGGGCAGGTGAAATCGTTGGCTTTACCGAGGAATTCATTGGTCAGTTCAACGCCGCGATGGCTGCAGGCATTGACCATGGTGTGAAATTCGTTTTCACCCGTGTGGGTGACGATTAGTGGTGTTTCGCCGATAAAAAAAGTTTTGTAGTCACCAATTTCGGGGATTTCGCACACTAGTGCCACTGGTTGCCAAAAGGGCCCGTAGAAAATTCGTTCCAGTTCAAGACGGTAAATGTCCGGGTCGGTATAAACCGAAAATGGCACCCGGGTGTGGTCAGACCAGTTCTGTAGATCAACCGGGCTAAGCGGACTTATCGGTGAATTCATCTGTTTTCCTCTTTAGTATTTATTACGCCTGGTTAGGGTGTCGAGCAGAACCAGGCGACAAACTATAATTACCCCAGCCATCTCTGCGTTTGACACTGATCAAGATCAGGTTACGAATCATAATACTGATCTAACCAGCGCAGGTGCCTGGATGGATTCAAAGCCAGCTATTTTGCTGAACGCCTATCATAAAGGATGGGGTACAGAGGCGCTAGTTACTGGTTGGAGGGCGGCCTCGAAGAGAAAAATTTTGGCTGGTAATTAGCTTCGCGACGGTGATGATTTTAGCCCCGGCAATTTCATTCCAAAGGCAAGTAGAGCGCAGACCAGATAAGCACAGCCGTAGAGTTTAAAGCCGAGCTGGTAACGCTGAATTCCGGGGATTTCTGTTTGGGCCAGCAACAGGCCGAGCAGGGCGATGCCGGAAATGCTGCCCAGATAGCGCATTACGCTGAGCGCACCGGATGCCATGCCGGCGTCTTTTTCATCCACTGCGCTAAGCACTGTGGCTTGTGCGGGCCCGGTGTTTAAGCCCAATCCTGCACCGACTAGAAATAGCCAGGGGGCGATGGGCAACAGGGCGCTCCAGTTGCTGGTCAGGGCCAGACCAGTCATCCCGCAGAGGCTGCAAAGAGAACCCAACAGGGCAGTCCAGCGGTTGGTTATCTGGTTGGCAAGTCGTCCTCCCAGGGGTGAGCAGATGGCCATGCCGGCGGTAGTTGCGAGCATCATCAGGCCAACCTGGTTTGCGGGACTCTGATAAAGCTCATTAAGTAGATAGGGCATTTGAAATAGCACCCCGTACATACCGAAGTTTTGCACAGCAATTACCAGAATTGCGCAGGTGAAGGCACGGATGCGAAACAGGCGGACGTCCAGCACCGGCTCTCGTTGGCGTAGCTCCCAACCAACAAATAGTAACGTCAGCACTGCGCTGGCTATCAGCAGCAACGTGCCATTCCAGCCGGTCAGGCGTACGCCAATGACGAAACAGGCGAGCAGGCTAATGAGTCCAGCTGAGCCGATCCAGTCGAATCGTAGAGGATGGGCAGATTTTTCGGGCACCGGCAGGTCCAGGTCTCGGGCAAGCCAGGCAGAGAGTGCCAGTACCGGCAGGTTGAGCCAGAACACCGATTGCCAGCCGAAATGGTGAATCAAAAAGCCACCGACCGGTGGCCCGAGGGCGGCTGAGACCGCTAACCCTCCGGCCAGCAGGCCCAATGCCGGCGCCCGCTGTTCAGGGGAAACGCTGTTTCTGACCGCGGCGATACTGGAGGGCATCAGCAGGGCACTGCCTAATCCCATAACGATCCTGGAAATGACCAGCTGCGGAATATTGGCGGCGAATGAGCCAATCAGTGCGCCGATCAGGAACATCACCCAACCGGTGCGCAACAGCCGGCCATGACCCCAAATGTCGCCGAGCTTGCCCGCGGGACCAAGAAAAAGTACCGATACCAATAAATAGCTGACGATCAACCATTGCGACAGCAGGCTGTCGTCAGCACCGAAATGCACGCCGATGGCCGGCAGTGCCACGGCGATGGTGGTGGAGTTAAGCGGTATCAGGCCTGCACCCAGGCCGAGGGCGAGAATGATCCGCGTATTTGATTTAGGTTGGATGGTGGTTACCAAAAAAGCCGGTTATCGGGCTATACCCGGTAACCGGCTTCTGGAAAGGCTGATTATTTGCGCAAAAATTCCAGACAGGTACGATTGAAATCTTCGTTCTGCTCAGCCTGCACCCAGTGACCGGTTTGTGAATAGACCACCAGTTTGGCGTTATCGCACTCGGCCATGATTTCCATCGCCGACTCAATCGGGCAGGCACGGTCGTCACGGCCCCACAGCACCAGTACCGGCTTGTTCTTCAGTATGTGCAGACGATCACGCAGATCGGTGATGTTGAGGGTCTGGAAAACTTTGGCCGGCTGAGTCTGAGCAACTTCATAGCGCTCATTAAGCAATTCGTCGTCTACTACCGACGGGGTGAAGGTGAGAAATTCCAGGAAAGTCCGTAGCCGCTCCTTGGTAAACCCACCTTCCTGCTGTCCCAGCTCCTTAAGCATGGTGATGGCGGGCATGGCGATGTAGCGCTCCATTGGGCCGATGCCCCCCGGTGCCATTACGGTGAGTTTATCGACCCGGTCCGGATTGTCCTGAGTGAAGCGGATGGACATGGCTCCGCCCATGGAGTTGCCGACTAAATTAACTTTATCGAAGCCTTTTTTATCGATGAAGTTGGTCAGTGAATACATCAGTGATTCAAAGTCAAAATTGCCATCTTCGGGTTTATCAGAAAGGCCGTAACCAATAGCGTCGGGAGCAATGGCGTGATAGCCGGCGTCGGCGAAAAAGTCGAGGTTGGTTTTCCAGTTGGTCCAGCCGCCGCTGCCCTGGCCGCCGCCGTGGAGGAAAATCAGCGGAATCCCGCCTTCTCCGCGTTCGTGGTAGTGCATGGTCAGACCGTTATCAAGTTCCTGGTATTTGCCTACTTTGGCGTGTTTGTATTCCATGTTCCTCTCTCCCTGTTTTGATGGTGGGTATAAAAAATGTGCTGTTCTCGGGTGGATGTTTGACGCGGCTCAGGCGACAGTATGAACCGGTCGTCAGATTTCTACTGTCTCGTAATTATTACCCAGTATGCCCGGCACTAGCCGAATCAGGCCAACGAAAAGCAGCATGATTAAGACCATGACGAAGCCATAAATCGTCGGCACCAGGCCGATATCGGTACGGCCCAGGAATTGCGGCGCTACAGCGAGGGCGGTCGCCAGTATCGCGTTTTGAATGCCTACCTCGATGGTAATGGTGATCACCTGCCGGGGAGCTAACCGCATTAGTCGTGCAACAAGCCAACCGAAGCCCATGGTGACGCTATTTAGTAGCAATGCTGGAGGCCCGGCATCGACCAGTAATGGAATAAGGTTGGAACGTTCACGGGCGATGATACCGACGATGGCAAACATTAAAAATAGCAGCGACAGCCCTTTTACGGTACCGGCGAATTTCCGCGTGAGTTCAGGTATCTGCGCGTTAACAATCATGCCGAACGTTACCGGAATCACGGTAATCAGGGCGATGTGCAGCATGGTTTTACCCACCGGCAATTGAATTAACTGGCCTTCGCCGAGCAGATTGATCAGCGCCAGATTGAGCAGCAGGGGGATGGTGAACACCGCTAACAGGCTGCTGATGGCAGTGAGGGTCACCGATAGTGCGAGATCCCCCCGCGCCAGTAAGGTGAACAGGTTAGAGACTGCTCCGCCCGGGGTCAGGGCGATGAGCATAATGCCCACCGCAAAGATTGGCTGGATCGAGAAGGTGATGACCAGTAGCCAGGCTACCACCGGCAACATGATGATCTGACAGAACAGGCCAATGGAGACTGCTTTTGGCTGGCGAAAGAGTCGAGTGAAATCACCCACCGTCAGGCCGGTGCCCATGCCGAACATGATCAACGCAAGAGAGCCGGGAATAATCAGACCGATTAAATTAGTCACGGGTTGAGTGGATCCCTCTGTTAGTTGCGCCGGATGAATTAGGCAGTG
>QNFC01000107.1 GCA_003645395.1 Gammaproteobacteria bacterium | reverse complement strand
TTCCAGCTTTGAGCAGTATTGACAAAAACAGCGAGCTCATTTCTGTAATTTCTGCCGTAACTGCCTTACTATTGTCAATAACAAACAAGTTAGAAGTTAATAGGAGCGGCAAGTAAACATAACAAGAAAGACACGATCGCCCTTCGGGCGGCCCGTTACGCGTCGCCAGCGCTGCGGGCGTCAAGCAACAGCCCCTGCCATTTCTGGATGCGCACCGCCCCCTATTTTTTAGTCACCTTGATCTTCGCTTCTGACAATAACTTGCAGGCATAGTTGTGATCACCCTGCTTGTCCGTAGACAAGCGGGCAATGGGGTGGACGACGTGCCCGATACCCGAGTCAACGACTGATTTTGCGCCCAGGGTACAGGCCGCTTCACTCAGGTACAGCGTAGCGCCGGTCAAGTCAGTCCCAGCGGCATTTTGAATCGCATCCATCTCGGCGGTAATAACCAGCTTGTATTTGTTGGGGTGATTCCAGTGTTGGCGTGCGTTTTTCACCCGTTTTGGAAGGCGGTTGTAACCCAGCGAAACGCTGCCATCCCTGGCGACAATAACTGCCCCCACACGGGTAGATGGGTCCTGCGATACCCTGGCGACTGTTTTGGCAATCTCCAGATAGCAGGCTGTTTGTGAAAGTCGTTTACTTTGTGCCATGTTAGCTCCTTGTAGCTGTATAAGCTCCGATTCGATGGATGCCTTTTGAGGCCAGTACTTCGTAGCCCGCTGTCCTGGGCCCCAGCGACAACAGGTTGCGCTGCCTGATGCTGGTATTCACACGATAGCTCATCACTTCCGCTATGAGCATCATGCTGTCGCCAACCTCGATGCGCTGTCTTATGACAAGTTCAATGTTGGCGATACACCCGCGCAAGCCCTGTGTATCAATGTTCTGGCTTTTCTCCAGTTTGAGATTGAATTTCTTTAATTTGTTTACGCGGCGGCCAGACAGAATCCCGCACTCCAATACTTCTTGCGCCAACCCTTCCCCTGGAACGGCCAATACACATTGCGCTGCACGCTGGAACAACGGGTAGGAATAAGTACTGTTATGAATGGAGAAAGCCATCATGAGCGGCTTATAGGAGCAGTGCGTGTTAAAGCTCAAGGTGATTAAATTAATAGTCCCGCAACTATCGCCTGATACCACACCGACAACCAACCGGGAGGGCTGAAAATATTGTCTGAACTGCTGACGGGATTGGCTGCTAAAGCACGTTTCCATCAGCAGTAAAACATCCCGCAGGCGGCATAGACATCGTAGCCAACCCAAGTGACGATCTGTACTTTTGATTCAGGCAAAAAGTCCTGGTAGGTCCTCTTTATGAGCTCATAGCGGGCCAGTGAAGGTTCCTTGCCCTGTTTTTCAGAGTAGGGGTTGTAGCGAATCAGATTTATGTTCACGCGCAAGCCAAACTCTCGCACCACTCTGCATATTCCTTCTACTGTCCAGGTAGAATAATTTTCGCCCTCAATCAGTGGATAATGCAGCTTGGGGATTTTGCTGGTTGCGTCCTGCCACTGCTTTAGCAAGCGCATGGCTTGCTGGGGGTCGAGGTAGGCGCTGATCCGCGTGTAGGGCATGCCCTGCGGCAGTGACATGCTTCAAAGAACGTAAGCTATGCGAAGGGCATGATCGCGGTGTCTGGGGGCGTGGCTACGCTGCCATCAGCCAATACCTGGTAGAATACGCCATCGACAATGAGCCCCTCGCCGTTGGGCTTGTCCCAAGTGCCCAACCCCTGGCCGCCCTGTGTTCTTATTTCAGCCACCCGGGTTTGGCCATCGTAAACGCCGTTCAGTAGGGAAATAACGGGACCAACTTGATAAAAGGTTTGTTGTGCGAGCACGTCGCCTGTGCCCGCACAAGCGGCCAATACGCACAATGACAGGCTGAGCAGAAAGCGGCACATGCTCAACCGACCCCCCTGCTGTATTTCCGCCTGGATGGTATCCGCCGCCCACAGCGCCAGAGCCGCAGCGGTAAGCGTGGGGTTGGCAGTGCCGGTAGTGGGAAACACACCGCAACCGACGATAAACAAGTTAGCGTGATCCCAGCTGCGTTGCTGCCAGTTAACCACTGAATCGGTGGAATCATCTCCCATCCGCGTGGTGCCAAAAATATGGCCGGCGCCGCGAAACTGGTATTGCTGATCCTGGTAGCTGAATGTGCCGGGCTGCTCCGTTTGTACCTGGGTGAAGTTTTTTGTACCCAGTTGATTCAGCATCTTGGGTGCTACCCCCTGTATGCCCTTTGAGGCATTGCCCGCCACCTGCGCATAGGCGTCAACCACGTAGCAGCCATCAGTCATCTCCGTGTCCATAATCTCGTAGTTAACTACCGGTCGGGGAATGCCCAACGGGTCGGCATAGAGGCTGCCGTACGCCACCTCGGTGGCAGGCTCGATAAAGCTCTTGGGGGTGGGCAGCTCTTCGAATTCAAAGGCAAATCGAAACTGCCGCGTTACCACATGATTCAAAGCGTTTTTGAGGTCTTTACCGTACAGCGGCGGGTAGCCCAGCCCGCCTGTGCCGTTGAGAAGATCAGTCACCATTGACTGGGGCGCGAACGTGGGCCACGCCAACTACCCCCACATTTTGCTCGTGTAATTGCGTGTAATACCGGTCGGGCCGATTCTTGGCTACGCTGTCCAATGAGAACTCATCGGTGACAGGATCAGTTCCTGTACCGTGCCATCGGAACCAGAATTGCTGAGGGTATGTTAATACCCATCAGCGGGAGATATTCACATCCGAAAAATTCACAAGAGGGTGGTCACATGAAAAAGAAATACTCGGTTATTCAGGTTATAAACAGAATGGCCCCGGAATTCGGAGGGATTTCCAGGAGTGCATTCGGCGTAATGGGAATGATGAGGGAATCCTCGAACTCATTTGAGACCACACCAGACATCGAAATTTCGACAAGCGAGCTCAGTAGCACCGAGCAGGAGGATATTCGGCGCGACCCGGATACGCTCGCCATCGCAGAGGCGATGCCGCTGACGCTGATAGAGCCTGTCGATTCCGCTGATGCTGATGCGAGCGCTTCAGGAAATACCTGGGGCATTGAGGCGGTGGGCGCCGATACGTCCGGTTTTGATGGATCGGGTGTCAAGGTGGCTGTTTTGGATACGGGTATTGACCCCAATCATTCGGCCTTTGCCGGGATGCTATTGACCCGAAAAAATTTCACACAGGAGGTCGACGACGATATTCACGGCCACGGTACCCACTGCGCGGGGACGATTTTTGGTCGGGATGTAGATGGGACGCGAATCGGGGTCGCCCGCGGGGTCGATCATGCCATTATAGGCAAGGTGCTAGGTAGCGGCGGCGGTTCGTCTACTGACATTGTGTCGGCCATAGAGTGGGCAATGGAGGAGGGTGCGAATGTTATCTCCATGTCCCTGGGGATTGATTTCCCGGGTTACGTGAAATTCCTTATGGATGCTCACGGACTCGAGACCGAGCCCGCGACCTCCATCGCCCTGGAAGGTTACAGGGCGAATATTAATCTTTTCAACAGCTTGGCCAGTCTTGTCAATGCCAAGGGAAATTTTGGCAAAAGTGGGATTATCGTCGCCGCGTCTGGAAATGAAAGTAACAGACCGCAGTATGAAGTGGCCGTGGCTCCGCCCGCGTCCGCTACCGGTATCCTGGCGGTAGGCGCGGTTGGGGAAGAGGGAGCAAATCTGAAGGTCGCCCCTTTTTCCAATACCAAGCCGAATATCGTTGGGCCCGGTGTGGGTGTCGTGTCTGCAAAAGCAGGCGGTGGGCTGCGCTCCCTTAGTGGCACCAGTATGGCTACTCCGCATGTCGCTGGAGTGGCAGCGCTGTGGGCGCAGATGATCAGTGCTCAATTCGGTAGCCTTGACGCATCCATTCTCGAAGCGAGATTAATCGCAAGCGGCGATCACTCCAGATTCGCCACACAAGGGGAACTAGTCGATCTAGGAAACGGATTGGTGCAAGCGCCTCAATAGCAGGTTTTACAGCGAAGGTTTCATCGTGAGTTGTGCCTTCTGTTAGGTATAAAGCTGATATGAATTATTGCTAGCCCATACCAACCTAAAGGAGCTTCCATGGAGCGCGTATATAGTGAAGACGACAAAATTTGCTTTAACAATATTAATACGGAAATGGCCATGTTGGCTGAGTATTTAGCGGATTGCAACGCACGAAAGTATTCTCTGTTCAAGCTATCACTGGTAGTGTCGTCTGTCGTAGTTACAGCGCTTATGACTATATTCAAGCTTTACTCGGAGGATGGAGGGATAACTATCAAGGCACCATTTAACTATATTTTTGGTGCGATACTGGTTCTCATCGGCCTGATAAATATAGTAATCATTAAGGAACTGCTGTCAATACACGCCAGCAGACTAATTACTTATCGGCAGATGAATTGTTTCCGGCAAGCGCTGGATTCGATCAAATATCGCAAATTTGAAGGGTGTTATCCTGATAGCGTTGACTGTCTTAAGAGTTCGGATACGGAGTATTGGAATATCTTGGGAAAACATCGCAAGTTACCTCTGGATAACGAAGGTCTGGTACTCTCTGAAAGAGGGTTATTCCGATCACCAGATAAGTTCATGATATTCATATTAGCATTGATATCCGCACTGGTGATTTTTTCCCCAGTAATCTACATGGCTTGGTCACCAGACTCAACATATAGGGAAGGGTTGTATAGTGGCCTTGTTGGAATGCTCTTCGTTGCTGGTTTTTTTGTCCAGTTTCGCGATTCCAGAAAGCGTCTCAGAGCACAATTGAAATTTGGAAAAACTCCCGAAACGTCTTTCGTTAATACCGATACAATTCCGCCAGTGAGTTAGAAGGCTACTATTTTCCTGTAAGAAGAGGGACGCTATATCTTGGCGGCCACTCCTATGGTCGTTTACCGCTAAATTTATTGAGCATCAATGATTGCCTGAAGGGCGTCTATCTCCATTTGAGTTGTCATCAGTGCCTTCTCGCTAGCAAGAAGTTTTTCACTGGATGAGGAATAGTCAAACTTTAGCTGTATCAGCTCGGTAGGTATTGCAAAAACCTCCCTGAGAGCATTAGGAATGATCATTATTGCGGCAAGTGATTCGCTGGGCTGAATTGATTTGGATTTTACCAAAACTCCCTCAGAGAACACTATATCATATTCATTTTTTGCAAGAGTGCCCCGATCCAGAGGAATAACAGCCGCCAACCCACCTTGGACAAGACTAATATGTTCTGTTCTCAGGCGAACACTAGATTCGATCGTTCTTTCTGATGTTTGATACCTTATAATGTCAAATTCATAATCCCCTGGTGTTGAATAAACAAGGCCGTCGAAGCTCGCATTTTTCCACCCATCTTTTTTACCATATATTTCGGGCAGGCCCCGGTTTAGGGGTGGATTAATAGCAATACACAAACAGGCCGGTTTCAATCGTCTATTTAGGTCAGCTCGCTCCCCAGAATCATCGGGATCAATTGTGGCCCTGACCTCTATCCTCGATTCTGTAGGTGTACACTCTGTCTCCTCGGTCATCTCGAGTGAGCCGAACTCTGCACTCCGGCCAGTCTTAAGCGCGAGTAAGCCTAGAGATTGGGCAATAATTTGACCTGTCATGTCCTGACTGTAGCCTATAGCCCCGTCTAGCAAGCCATTTTTTGTCTTTAATTCCAGGCTATCGGTATACTGGCTCTTATGATTGATCTTCGCCAAAAGTGTATAGCTCGTATCGGGCATTGCCTTCAAAGCTGTGATAGTCAGGGACTCTGTATGAGTGAGGGAGCCAGCCACAGCTGCTAAATAATCCGCCTTCTTCTGATTGGCACCAGCTCTAGGAGTCTGTCGGGTTTGGCCCGGGCGGCGATGGAGTAAACCACGTCCACTCAAGTACCAAACCCGATTTTTTGTTTGACATCTCTCCCAACGTGTAAAACTGGGTGTCATTTCTCAGAGTAAGGCTTCCCTTATTCATCCTTTCAACCTCCCAGGGCGTACATGCGCTTCAAATTCCATGCCATACACACCAGATTCCATTCGCCTTGCGCCGCATCCCGTCCGCGAAGGTGAAATCGCCGAAACCCCATCACCTCTTTAACAATTCCAAATACCGTTTCCACAGTGGACTTCCGTTTGGCATAGATTGCCTTACCCTCAGCGGTTCGCAATCGATGCGCCATTACCGTCACAGCATTGGCATCCTCCGGGCAAGGGGGAGGCGTTCTGAATCGTTCATCCCAGGGAAGGTTATGTCGCTCCCGGTGGTCCGAGATATAGGGTGTGATCCCCGCGCCTTCACAGTGAGCTACATTGTCAGCACTGAAGTAA
>QNFC01000106.1 GCA_003645395.1 Gammaproteobacteria bacterium | reverse complement strand
GATGGAGATATCGGGATCAACCGTAATCGGGTCACGAATCACCCCACTTTCAAATCGCTTAACCCGCGCCACTTCGGCAGCCTGGGCCACAGCGGTCATGTTTTTATGAACAACACCAATACCCCCCTCCTGCGCCAGAGCAATGGCCAGGCGCGCCTCGGTGACGGTATCCATCGCGGCGGACACGATGGGCAGGTTAAGTTCGATGTTCCGTGACAGGCGACTCTTCAAACTCGTCTCTTTCGGCAGCACGTTAGAGTACGCCGGGATAAGCAGAACATCGTCAAAGGTCAAGGCATCATAGGTTATTCGCAAGGGCTGTCCCTCTGTATTTCAGCGCCGACAGCTAGCCGACTCACACGCCGCCAGCTAACCGGGGAAAAAACCGGTTATTATAGGTTTTAGAGAGCAGGTTAGACAATCACTCGCTAACCGATAATGGTAATCGATGGATGGATCCCCGCTACTTTCAGACCATCAGCTTAAATCAACTGTCGCTCCCACAACCCCGAAACCACCGACCCGTCGCGAGCATCTATGCGCACCAAAGAGATCTACACCGTATCGAGACTTGCGTTTGAGGCCCGCGGGGCAATTGAGAAACGGTTTGCGCTAATCTGGATTGAGGGTGAAATATCGAACCTGTCCCGTCCCGCGTCGGGTCACCTCTACTTCACTCTAAAAGACCAACAGTCACAGGTACGCTGCGCCCTGTTTCGCAACCGTCGCCGTCAACTTGGCACCGAGCCAGAAAACGGCAAACAGGTGCTGATTCGCGCCCGGGTAACACTCTACGAAGGGCGCAGCGAGTTTCAAATTATGGTGGAGCAGGTCGAACCGATTGGCGAGGGAGCGTTACTGCAGCAACTGGAAGCATTAAAAACGACGCTGCAGGCGGAGGGACTTTTTGCGGAAACTCACAAAAAAAAGCTACCCGCTTACCCACGCACGATCGCACTGATCACCTCGCCCGTCGGGGCGGCAATTCGCGATTTGCTGATTACCTTTGAGCGACGTTATCCAGCGGCACGAATAATCCTGCTGCCGAGCGAAGTCCAGGGCAAGGATGCAGCCAGCCGACTTTGCGACCGCATCGCTCAAGCAGAACAAATAGAGGGCGTCGATCTCATTATTTTGTCGCGCGGTGGCGGCAGCATTGAAGACTTACATGCCTTCAACGATGAGCAACTGGTGCGCACTATTTTTGCGTGCAACATTCCCGTGATTGCCGGCATTGGTCACGAAAGCGACTGGACCCTTGCCGACCTGGTGGCGGATCTGCGTGCTGCCACCCCCACTGCTGCCGCCGAACTGGCGACTCCGGACCAACGGCAGCTACAGGAGTGGGTTAATCAGCTGCAGACACGCTTGACCGACGTGCTTGAGCGTCGCCTCCGCGATCATCAACAGCACCTTGACGGCGAGCGACGACGCCTGATCCACCCCGGGCAAAAACTGCACCAGTTCAGCGAGCGACTGACCCATAACTGGCATTTGTTGACGCAACTACAACGCAGTTTTAATACCCACCATTTGGCAAGATTAAAACAGGTCGAAACTCGATTACTCCATTACTCTCCATTACAGCCCATCTACCAACATCACCAGCGTATAAACCAGCTTTACAATGGTCTAAATCAGCATATCAACACCCAATTGTCTGCCCGCAAACAACAAACGGGCGAAGCGGCAGCGGCGCTGACTGTGCTTAACCCGCTGGCGACCCTGGCCCGAGGGTATGCAGTAGTCCGCAATCCGCAGAACAACCAAATTATCAGTGGTGCCGGTCAGATCAACCCCAGCGATCCGGTGCAAATACAATTGAGCGACGCAAACTTGAATTGCATCGTTGAAACCATCGAAATTATCGAACCTCTGGAACCGCAATGACTCGACACAGTACTAATTTATTGACTAGCTTCGCCCTCATTTTATTCGCCCTTTCGAGTTTCACGCCCGACGCCGTTGCTAATCCAGCGGAGTCAACATGGTTACCGCGTGAACAACGGATACCCGGAGGTGTTGCACTGATCGACATTACTAGTCACTACCAACCGGGTATGCATGTGTCCTTTAAAGGCAACCCAGTCAAGGTAGAAGCAAACGCCGGCAAGGTTGTTGCGATTGTCGGCATCCCCCTGTCCACCGGGACAAAAGACGCTGTGCTGTTGCTGCGCGAAGGCGGGCCAAAATCCGACACCAAAACGGTACGAATTCCGATCCCGCTCCAGCCGGGTAACTACCCTAAAGAAGAACTAACCATTGCCGACACCAACAAGGTATCGCCAGATGAAGAATCTATGCGACGTATTCGTCGCGAATCAAAGCTGATCGGTGGCTATTTGCGTAACTGGCAAACTGAAGAGGTTAGTTTTGGCCCCATGCTTCTTCCAGTTGATGGCCGCCACTCGAGCTCATTTGGTCGGCGAAGAGTCATAAACGGCCAGCCTAGAAGGCCGCATTCCGGTATGGATATTGCTGCACCCACCGGAGCGCCCGTTTTATCTCCGGCGGCTGGAGTAGTCAGCGGCGGTGGTGATTTCTTTTTTAACGGCAATAGTTTGTTTATTGATCACGGCGAGGGGGTAATTTCAATGTTCTGTCATCTCGATGAAATTCTGGTTCAGCCGGGTGAGCAGGTGACACAGGGGCAACTAGTCGCACGGGTCGGATCAAGTGGCCGCGTTACCGGCCCCCACTTGCACTGGTCGCTGAGTTTGAATAATGCACGAGTAGATCCGATGCTGTTTATCCCAAATACTGCATCAGAAAACCCCTAAACCTGAGTTATAACGATGCTGCTGGATTGACTCTCACTAACTAAAAACCGACCATTTTGACAGGCAAAAACCAAAACCACCGAATAACTCCTGAAATGCACTCGCCGACGGATCAACTTTGCGAATGCGAGCTATTAAATAGAGTAATGGACCGCCCATGAGCAGCACTGAACTTGCAATCCTGTTCTCCGACATAAGCGGGAGCACCCGTCTTTACGATGAGCTTGGTGACGATATTGCTCGCCCACTTGTTACTGCCTGCATGGAACAAATGAGTCAGTCCATCACCGCCAATGGCGGCACCGTAATCAAAACCATCGGTGACGAGGTCATGTGTACGTTACCGAACGCTGACCTTGCGGCGACCGCGGCTGTAGTGATGCAGGAAAATATCAGCGATGGCATCAATTTCGAGGGCAAGGTGTATCCGGTCTCTATTCGTATCGGCTTTCATTTTGGCCCGGTCGTTCATGAAAAAGGTGATGTGTATGGTGACGCGGTCAACATCGCTGCTCGCATGACGGCGCTGGCCAAAGGCGGTCAGTTGATCACCACCAAAGAAACCGTTGAGTCGATGAACCCGGTACACCGCTCCAACGCTCGCCTGTTAGACCGCCTCACCGTTAAAGGCAAGCGCAACACCATCGACATTTACGAATTCGTTTGGCAGGAAGACGACGCAACGCGTATCGCCACGGGGTTATTCACTGCGTCAGCACCAGCAGGAAAACTCAAACTCACCTTCGGCTCGGAGGAACAGATTATTGATCCGACGATGCTGCCAATGTCGATGGGCCGCGGCAACCGCGCAGACATGATGGTCAACGATACCTTTGCCTCCCGAGAACACATCAGTTTTGAATCCCGGCGCGACAAATTTGTACTCCTCGATACCAGCACTAATGGCACCTATATCGAAACTGTCGACGGCAGCTTCTATCTGCGCAGAGAAGAGATTGCGCTACGCGGTACCGGCAAAATCAGCCTGGGCCGCGAACTGGACCAGAATCCCGACCAGTTCATTTCGTTCGAAATCATCACTCAGTAGAATCACTAGCCTGTAAACTAGTCTCGGGCTGTAGCCCCCATCGATAACCACTCCGTTAGCGATTCTTTAACAGTGCAGTGATTAGTTAATGAGCAAACCCTTTGCGTCTGTCGCCGGCGAGACTATTTTGGTTATTGGCGGAGCACGTGGCATCGGCCGCGCTATTTGTAGCCGACTGGCTGAACAGCAAGCCAATGTCACCCTGACCGCCCGCAACTTTGAACAGGCTACCAAAGCCGCTACCGAAATTCGCGCCTGTTTCGACAACGCTTCGGTCGGCGCCCTGCAACTGGATGTCACCGACAACACGGCAGAGAACCTGGACAGCTGGTTCGACGCAAACGGACTGCCCGACACGGTTATCTATAACGCCGGCGCCAGCCCTATCTACGAACGCCCAGAAAAAACCACCGACCAGAACTGGGACCTGATCATGAACACTAACCTGCGTGGTGCATTTATCGCTGCGCGCACCTACGCACGACGGCTACTCGACGCGGATAAGCCAGGCTCAATGCTATTCGTTACTTCTATTGCCGGGCTGGTCGGGTCACCACGACTGGGGGCATACGCCGCTTCAAAACATGGGCTCACCGGCCTGGTAAAAACACTGGCAATGGAATGGGCCGGCAATCACATTCGTGTCAACGCCATCGCCCCCGGGTGGGTGCGCACCGACCTGACCGCTGGTCTACAGCAAAACCCGGTATTAGAGAAACGGTTGATCGATGACGTACCTTTGGGCTACCTTGCCCAACCAGAGGAGATTGCCGACGTGGCCGTTTTTCTCTGTAGCGACAGTGCGCGGTATGTCACCGGCGCCACCTGGGCAGTCGATGGCGGGCTGACCTGCGGCTAACTAAATTTGTATATCTAAACGGAGGTTGACAGTAGCTACCAATAGGGCCGCTCATCAACCCACTTATCAATCATCAGGGAGAGGCAACAACATGGCATTTATCAAAGCATGTAACGAAAGTGATCTGGCAGTCGGCGATAAACAGCGATTCAAGCTCGGCGATAAATCTTTACTCTTATTTCATCTCGACGACGGCTTTTACGCAACGGCCACCCACTGCACCCATGTTTTTGCCCCGCTTGGCCGAGGAAAAATCGTCGATAACTGCAACATTGTCTGCCCATTCCACCGCGCCGAATTCGACATTAAAACCGGCGAAGTAAAAAAATGGGCTAACTTTCCTCCTGGCATTGCCCAGCTGACCAACCTGCTGCGCAAAGAGAAAGCCCTCGCAACCTACCCCACCAAGGTAGAAGAAGGAACCGTATTCGTCGATGTCTAAGCAGTAGGTAGTGTGATCTCTGGAAAGATCAATCTTTGCTCTCAGACCGCGGCGTTTGGGTAACGCGACAGCAGCAAGTTATGGACCGTAGAAGTCACTAACGCCTCCTGACCTAACGCAGCGGCGCGGCGCATTATCGCTCCGGTAAGGCCGCCAAGTTCCAGCGGCGTACCGCGTTCGGCATCGACCTGCATGGACGATCTCAGCGGCGGCATCGCTTCCAACGCAGCAGACAACTGCTCCAGCTCTGCCGGGCCGATCTCAACACCGTCAGCCGCGGCGGCGGCGGCGGCCTCGCGCATCATATTCTGCATTACCCAACGACTGGAAGGTGTTTTGTAGAGAGTCTGAATGTCGCCAAACTGCAGCGCGGACACTGGATTACAGGCGCAGTTAATGACCATTTTTTTCCAGCTTTCGAGGCGAATATCGTCCACCGCAGCGGCGGCAAACCCGGCGCGGTTAAGCGCCGCCACCAACGGATCCAGCCGCGGACTCACGCCGGTCGGATAATCACCCACCCGGGTAATTAGCTCCCCCACCACGTCCACCTGACCATTTGGGCTTAAATGCGCACCGAATCGAACCGTCATGGCGCCGATAATCGAACGGCCAAACTGCTCTTCTAAAATAATTTCGTTATCAACACCATTTTGCAGCGACACGATCTGAGTTGATTCACCGATGTACGGTGCTAGCAACCTGGCAAACTCTTCCGTGTGCTGGGTTTTACAGGCAAACAGCAGATAATCAATTTCAGCCAGCCCCGCAAGTTCGTCCGGGTTCTCGCTATCGATAACGGTCGGCGAACAGCTGTCGCTTTCGCCATCAACATTGATCACCACGCCCTGCTCGCGTAGCGTTTGCAGGCGTTCACCACGGGCAATCAACGTCACCTGAGCATGCGCGAACAGGCGACCGCCAAACAGACTGCCAAGCCCCCCTGCCCCCGCGATTGCAATTTTTAGCTGCTGACCAGGCATAGCCACTTAGCGCTCCAGCAGTTTGGTTTTGCCGGGTTTACCGAGCCATTCATCAGCATCTGCCGGCGGATCTTTACACTCGGTAATCACCGGCCAGATTTGCGCCAGCTCAACATTTATCTGCAAAAACTTCTGCTGATCATCGGGCAGATCCTCTTCATCAAAAATCGCTTCAGCCGGACACTCAGGCACGCAAAGCGTGCAATCAATGCACTCTTCGGGATCAATCACCAGAAAATT
>QNFC01000105.1 GCA_003645395.1 Gammaproteobacteria bacterium | reverse complement strand
ATTGATATAGAAATTTTCTGCGCAGCAGACCGCCGGGGTCATCGGGGATACGCCTCAGCCACTGCTCGGTAGCCTGACGGGTTTCGTCATCCATCGGCGGTGGACTCTCGGCCGTGGGAGCCGACGGCGGCTCTTCAGGCTGCCCATCTTCGTCGACTGGCTCGGGCTCTTCAGGCTGACCTTTGTCAACTTCGGGTTTGTCGTCGTTCGAGTCGTCGCTCGGATTTGGATCATTTTGATCAGGTGGTGACTTTTGGTTGTCCTCCGACTGATCGCCAGACTTATCCTCTGGGGGTGAGTCCTGCTCTGACTCAGAGGAGTCCTGGTTTTGCTGGTCATTTTCTGAGTCTGATTCCGAGTCCTTGTCGTCGGAATCATCGGAGGATTCCTGGTCCTGGTCTTGTTGCTGTTGCTGTTGCTGTTCGAGCAGTTTCTCCACCAGGTCGCGGTTAAAGCGGGCGTCTTCGTTATCAGGCTGTTCGCTAAGCACCTGGTCGTAATCGTCCAACGCGCCCTGATAATCGCCCATCTGTGCTTTGCTGTTACCCCGGTTGTAAGTTGATGTCGCGCCGGTCTGGTCGCCGAGCGTTTCTGCCGCTCCTTCATAATCGCCCTGGCGATAGCGGGCGGCTGCCTGCCATCTCGGGTCGCTGAATGAGTCAATAGCAGCGGGGTTGTCACCACGGTCGAAAGCCTTTTGCGCCTGCTGGTCCGGGGTTTGCCAGAGTTCCTGCCAGGAAACGGCCAACGCCGGCCGGGGTGTGATCATTATCGCTAGCAAAATAACTAAATAGCCGCGCCGAAACGCGAAAGCAGCGAATAGCAGTACGGGCAGTAATAGCCAGGGTCCTTCTTCCTGCCAGAGATCAGCCCGGCGGTCCTCCTGCTCGTCAACGACAGACCGGTTAACCAGCGTTGCGCTGTTCAGCAGGTAGTCGATATCTCGGCTGTCGGTGTTGAGGCGGGCGTAGCGACCACCGCTGCCGTCGGCTAATTGTCGTAGGGCGGCTTCTTTTAGTTTCGGTAACACGATGTTGCCCTGCGGGTCTTTTAAAAAGCCGTTACTGGTTGCGATGGGTGCGCCTTCAGGGGTACCAATTCCCAGCACCGACACCGGGTGATCACCGGCAGCATTAATAAGGTCATCAATGTCGACGTTGTCCGGGATGCCGTCGGTGAGTAGCCATATTTCGCCATTAACTAGTCCGGCCTGGTGCAACAGCTGATTTGCCAGGATGATCGCTGCTTTGGGGTTGCTGCCCTGGACAGGCACTAAATCGGTTCCGAGCGCGGGCAGTTGTAACGTCAGTGTGGCACGGTCATCGGTGAGCGGAGTAACGATAAAGGCGTCCGCTGCATAAACCACCAGGGCAATTTGACCATCCGGCCAGGTGTTGATGATGTCGTTGATTTTAAAGCGCGTTCGGCTTAAGCGGTTCGGTTTAAGATCGGTGGCATCCATTGAGCGGGACAGGTCAAGCGCCAGCACGATGCCACTCTGGTTGCGAAAAAGTGGTTGCGGTAGTTCACGCCATGCGGGCCCGGCGATGGCGCTAATGGCGAGCAATCCCACTAGCCCAAGCAGTCCCACCGCTCCGTAACGCGGCGACTGGGCACTGCCTTCTAGAAGATAGGGTAGTAATTCACGGTCTACCCGTGATTGCCAGTCGCCACTGTTACTGCGCCGCAGCCCTAGTACCAACAAGATGGCTAATGGTGCCAGCAACCAGAGGAATTCCGGCCGTAAAAAATGAAAGTTGGCGAACTCGCTCATGGTTTCCACTGACGAATAGCAAGGATCAGCGCCGAGAGCGCGAGTGCGGCACCGAGAGGCCAGGGATAGAGCGCAGTTTTCGGTCGGAACAGCTGCTGTTCTTTCACCGTCGGCTCGAGTTGATCCAGGAGGTCATAGATAGCCGCCATTTGCTCCGTATCTCGAGCGCGAAAATATTGGCCACCGGTCTGCTCGGCGATGGTGGTTAGGGTCTTTTCATCCAGTTCAGTAGAAGGGTTGACGCGGCGGTTACCAAAAAAGCTCCTCACTATCATTTCATCGGCGCCGATGCCAACTGTGTAAATCTTCAGCCCTTCCTGTGCGGCGAGCTGGGCCGCCTGCAAGGGCTCAACAACGCCGGCCGTATTAGCGCCATCGGTGAGCAGTATCAGTACTTTGTCAGCCTCGGGCTGTTGGCGTAATCGCTTAACGGCCAGGCCGATGGCATCGCCGATGGCGGTCGCTTTTCCGGCCAGGCCAATAACGGCTTCATCGAGCAGGGTATTGACGGTGGTTCGATCAAAGGTCAGCGGTACCTGCAGGTAGGCCTGCTCGCCGAACAGTATCAAACCTAACCGGTCGCCCTGGCGGCGTTCAATAAACTGGCTAGCCACCGCTTTCGTTGCTTGCAGCCGGTCGACTTCCTGACCATTCAGGCGAAAGTCTTCGACCTCCATGCTGCCGGAGAGGTCGACCGCCAGCAGCATGTCGCGGCCGCTAATCGGTATTTCGACCGGTTCGCCAAGCCACTGTGGGCGGCAGGTTGCGACAACTAATAACAACCAGGCCAGGGCGGCAATCCAGAGTAACCATTGAGTAGTGCTGATCTTAGCAGCACTGTTACCTTCGCCAACCATAGCCGCGGCAAAGGGCACCCGTAGTGCGCGCAACTGGTTACCGCGGGCGGTTGGCAGCAACATTCTCATTAACCAGGGTAGCGGCAGTGCCAGCGCTGCCAGTGGCCAGACAAAGGTCAGCATGGTTAGTTGCTCACCTGGGATTTTGTCGTTAGCCAGCGATGGCAGAGGTTCAGCAGCTGCGTAGAGTCGATCTCAACTATTGGTCGATAAGCCTGGTCAGTGAAGACCCGGCCGATTCCAGTGCTAAAAGGTTTATCGTCCAGACCCTGATCAAGCCACTGCAACCAGCGGTCGCCAACCAGGCCGGCGACCTGTTCGCGCGGTGAACGGTTTAACGCAATCTGCCGAAGTAGTGCGGAGAGTTCCTGCAGCAGTTGGCGACTGTCGCCGTGGCGGGCAAAGCGCCGCTCAATTTGCTGGAGCATTTGCTGAGCGGGCCTGATGATGTGCTGGCGCTGTTGGTGTCGCCGCCAGAGCCAGATTGAAACGGCCGCGATAACCAGTAAAACGAGCAGGAGTAACCACCAGCCGGGCGCGGGCGGCCACCAGCTAATGCGCTCTGGTAGAACAATATCGCGCAGGGGCAGGGCCTCGGATAGGCTCTGAGCCATGGCGTCAGCGGGGGTGGCCAAATCAGGATTCACTGGCGACGGGCGGGCAGTGCACGTTGCAATACCGCTAGCAGGTCGTCGGCGGTAGTTTGGGTTATTAACCCGACATTTCGACGTTGCGAGAGCGATTGCAGGGCTTGCTGACGGCCGAGAAATTCTTCGCGATACCGCTGTTGGGTGGACGGTGACGGTTGCAGCATAAATTGGCGGAGGCCGTCGCTAATCGGGTAGCGGCCGTTATCGGGCAACGCCTGCTCAAGTGGATCGTAAATTTGGTGGAGCAGCAATTCGTTGTGGTCCGCCAGCCGGGCCAATAATTTTTTCGCCGGGTTGTTGGGGTGAAAAGTGAGGCCACGGAAATCGCTGACCAGGAACAGTAGTGAACCGGGTCGGGCTAATCGCTGCAGTCGATGAAGGGCCGCTTCCAGCGTATCGGTATCGACCCGGTTGATGCTGGCCGGATGGGTCTCCGGGCGCCAGCGTGATTGCTCCCCGGCAGACTGGAGCATGGCCAGCATGCTCTGGCGACCACGCCGTGGGCGATATTCATGATGATCGGTATCGTTGAAAATCATGCCGCCAACTCGGTCGCCATTATTCTGAGCGGTCCATGCCAGCAGGGCCATGCTTTGCGCCGCAAGGACGGATTTGAACGAACCCACGGTGGCAAAAAACATACTCGCCCGATAGTCGAGCCAGGTGAGCACTGGCCGCTCGCGCTCGTCGCGGTAGAGCTTGGTGTGGGTAGTGCCGCTGCGGGCAGTGACTCGCCAGTCGATACTGCGGATATCGTCCCCGGGCAGGTAGCGGCGGGACTCTTCATATTCCATGCCCCGGCCGCGGAATTTAGACAGGTGACTACCGCCGCGCGCAGCGGATATGTTACCCGCTCGCAGGCTTAGGCTACGTGCTGCGTGTTGCAGCGCAAACAGTGTGGCGGGCTGAATTTCGACCCGTGCAGAGGCCGGTAAAACGGGTGCAGCCTGACTCATGGCACGGCGACGCGGGCAATCAGCTCATCGATGATTTGGTCGACCGACACGCCCTCGGCTTCAGCCTCGTAGTTGAGAATCAACCGGTGGCGCAGTACGTCATGACTGAGGGCCTGAACATCCTCTGGCCCAACATAATCTTTACCGGCGAGCCAGGCGTGAGCGCGGGCGGCGCGGTCGAGGGCAATGGTCGCACGGGGGCTGGCACCATAAGCCAGCCAGCGGGCCAGGTCGTCACCATAACGACCGGCATCGCGCGTAGCGATGATCAATTCAACGATATAAGCCTCAATTGATTCGCTCATGTGCACCGCCAATACCTGATCACGGGCGGTAAACAGGGCTTGTTGGGTGAGTTTTATCGGTTCAGCGACCTGGTGCTGAGTTTCTGCCTCATCTCTTGCCAGCCGCAAAATAGTCAGCTCGTCATCGCTGCTGGGGTAATCAATATTGACCTGTAATAGAAACCGGTCGAGCTGGGCTTCGGGTAGTGGATAGGTACCTTCCTGCTCCAACGGATTTTGTGTCGCCATGACTAGAAACAACTCTGGCAGTGGCCAGGTTTGGCTGCCAACCGTGATCTGGCGTTCGGCCATGGCTTCGAGTAGCGCTGATTGCACTTTTGCCGGTGCGCGGTTTATTTCGTCTGCCAACACCAGGTTGTGAAATAGCGGCCCTTTCTGGAACTTGAAGGTGCCGTCCTGGGGGCGATAAATCTCCGTGCCGGTAAGGTCGGCTGGCAGCAGATCAGGGGTGAACTGTACGCGATGAAAGTCGCCTTCGAGGGCATCGCCAAGGGACTTTATTGCGCGGGTTTTCGCCAGCCCCGGTGCGCCTTCAACTAGCAGGTGCCCGTCGGCGAGCAGGGCGATTAGCAGGCGGTTGACCAGACTTTTCTGACCGATGATCCGTGATTGAATCTGGGTGTCGAGTTGTTGCAGCTGTTCGAGAGGAGTCATTAGTTTGTCTTTATGGTTCGTTACAGAGAATCGCCAGCCTAAATGGACCCTGCGGCGGGCCAATGGTTCCATCGTTAGGTAGTGGGTCGATCGCCGGGAGTTTGGGATGTTTTCCGCGTGCCAATCTGACGAGGATCATTTTGCCATTTTCATTGCTGTTGCAGACTGCTATCCGGAAATATTTTAAAGAAGGAAACACCAGCCTGGGTGTCTCCGGTTTCACAAAATGACTGGAAGAGAGAAAATATGACTGCACCGATTACCGACCGCGAGGTTAAGTGGGCCACGCCATTACCAGCACTGGACCCGGGGCCGCTGAGCATTGAGCCCTACGTATCGCCGGAGTTCTATAAAAAAGAGAAAGAACACATCTTTAAAAAAGCCTGGCTGGAAGTGGCCCGGGTAGAAGAGATTCCAGAGAAGGGTGATTTTCTGGTGTCAAAGATGGAGAGCTGGGATAGCGAGATTATTCTGGTTCGTGGCAAAGACGATAAAATTTGTGGTTTTCACAATATTTGTCCCCACCGGGGGATGAAGGTAACCCGCTGCCAGGACAGCGGCGGGCCGTTTGGTGATGCCGATGTTTACCAGAAGGGGCATGGTCACGTATTTGTCTGCCCGTTCCACGGCTGGACCTATGATCTAGATGGCTCGCTACGGCCGATTGTTGGCGAAGAGTATATGGCCAAGGATTTTAAGCGCAGCGAAAACGGACTGCCGGAGATTTCGGTCGACACCTGGAATGGCTTTATTTTTGTTCACTATCAGCAGAACCCACCCCAGACCCTGCGCGAGTTTATTGATCCGCTGGCACAGGATATGGACGAATTTCCGTTCGAAGATTTCAACCATATTGCCCGTTACAGTGCCCGGTGTAACTCCAACTGGAAGGCATTTATCGATGCCTTTCATGAGGCTTACCATGCGGTGTTTCTGCACGGCCGTTCGCTTCCCGATCTCGGTGCGACCCCTGAGTATGGTGTGCCCAACTCGGCGCGGGTCTATGGCCCGCATCACTCGGTCTCTATGTGGGCTAATCCCGAACACAAGCCCTCACCTGCGGAGGCAATTGCCTGGAAATACGGGGTCAGTTTTACTCCCGGTGACCAGAACACCATGGGCGGCTTGAACCCCAGCAATGACGACAACTGGTGGTT
>QNFC01000104.1 GCA_003645395.1 Gammaproteobacteria bacterium | reverse complement strand
GATCTTGATGGTGTTGTTGATGGGCTAGACGAATGCCCTAATACGCCAAAAGGGGTTCAGGTTGACAGCGTAGGCTGCCCAGTTGATAGCGATGGCGACGGTGTCCCCGATTATCTGGATGCCTGCCCCAACACTCCTCCAGGTGTCGAAGTAGATTCTAAAGGCTGCGCACTGGATAGCGATGGCGACGGGGTTCCAAATAGCATTGATCAATGCCCTAACACACCTAGAGGCACTATGGTTGATGCGGCAGGCTGTGCAAAGGTCACCGTACTTGAAAACATTGATTTTTCATTTGATAGCGCCGAGTTGAACTCCGCAGCGACAGCTGAGTTAGACGGACTCATTACTCGGGAAAAAGAGCTGACTGCCAAGTACGGCATCCTTCACCTCGCAGGCCATACGGATAACATTGGCTCTCCTGAGTACAACCAGGCGCTCTCCGAACGCCGTGCTCAAGCTATCATCGACTATATGGGTACCCATGGTATCGACCCAAGTCGTATGACTGCCAAAGGTTATGGCGCAGCGGAGCCGATTGCTGATAACAGTACTGAAGAAGGTCGGGCTCTAAACCGCCGGGTTGAACTACGGTACATGCACGACAAAAAATAAATTTTTAATCTAAAAAAAGGCGCTATGCGAATTCGCATAGCGCCTTTTTTTTGGCCACTAATTCATGGATCTAAACAACTCGCACCGACGGTGCTATGCAGCAAGATGCGCTTTGCCATCAACCTCTGGCATTTTTTGCAACATCAGGCTTTTAGCCACCGTTAAGCGATTAGGTCGATTTCAACCGGATAACTCATAATGAAGACATCCTGCGTACATGAATGCAGACGATGGATTTATATCGGCTAAACTCGTGCAAAACTAACAGCTTTAAACACCAGGTATAAGGAGAGAAATCACAGTGGCTACCCAGACCAGTAACGGCTATTACAAAGACCTAAACGAATACATTGCCGCTCTAGACGATGCTGGACTGTTGGTCCGCTACAAAGAACCAATCAACAAAGACACCGAAATGCACCCATTGGTGCGTCTACAGTTTCGCGGCTTAAAAGAAGAAGATCGCAAAGCCTGGTATTTCGACAACATCTACGACAGCAACGGTAACCAACACGAAATCCCGCTGGTGCTCTGTGCCATGGCCGGGTCCAGCCAGATCTACGCCAAGGGCTTGCAGGTCGACAGCCCGGCAGATATTCCGGCAAAGTGGGCTGATGCTCAGGCCAATCCTATCGCGCCTAAAGCAGTAGACAGCGGACCGGTGCAGGAGGTCGTTCTTAACGGTGACGCACTCAAAGAGAAATGTCTGTCACGCCTGCCGATGCCGATCTCAACACCAGGATTCGATAACGCCCCTTACACCACCGCCTCTCACTGGATCAGCATGGACCCAGACAACGGCATGCACAATGTTGGCAACTACCGGGGCATGCTCAAGGCTGAACATCGCATCGGTGTCTACCCGGCATCCCCCGGGTTTGGCATGCGCCGTCATATTGAAATGTGGCAGGAAAAAGGGGTCGAGATGATGCCCGCTGCTATCGTTATCGGCGTGCCGCCAGCTATCTCCTACACTGCAGTGACCCGACTACCTAATGACGTGTGTGAGTACGACGTCGCCGGTGGCCTCGCCGGTCACGCCATCAATCTGGTGAAATGCCAGACCCACGACCTGATGGTTCCTGCAGAAGCACAAATTGTTGTCGAAGGCTGGGTCCCGGTGAACGAAATGGAGATGGAAGGCCCCTTTGGCGAATTCCCTGGTTATATGGCCGCCCGTGACTACTCCTGGTTCATGAATGTCACCTGCATCACCATGCGCGAGAAGCCCGTCTACCAAGCCTTCTTAAGCCAGTTCCCACCCAGTGAAAGTAGCAAAATCCGCGGCATTGGCTGGACCCACGCCTGCCATCAATATTTAAAAGACGGCGGCTTCGACAATGTCCTCGAAGTCCACTACCCGGAAACTAGTGGTTCCTTTGGCGTATGCCTGATCCGAATTAAGCGTAAAAGTGACGATGACGGCCAGCGCATGCTTGATCACTTGTGCAAACGTTTTATCGGCAAAATGGCCATCATCGTTGATGAAGACGTCAATATTCATGACCCGGATGCGATCTACTGGGCGCTCTCCTATGCCATGCAACCCTATCGTGACGTGCGCATTCAGGATATTCCGCTAATGCCGCTCGACCCCTCACTGGTACCCCCCGACCATAACCGGGGCCTCAGTGGTGGCGGAGACGAAATTCGCAGCACCGGTTTACTCATCGACGCCACCCGCGACTGGGCTTATCCCCCTGTGTCATTACCGCGACAGGAATACATGGAGCGCGCGCTGGAACTCTGGCAGGAGGCCGACCTGCCCGAACTGACCCTGAAAGCCCCCTGGTACGGCTACGAGCTGGGCCGCTGGTCTGAAGACGAAAAACTGGAAGCAGACCTTGCAGTGCAAGGCCGTTACTATGAAACTGGCGAAAAACAGGCCGGCACCCGCAAAAGGACCGATAAATAGCCTGCTAGTCGTGACCCGGAGCGGGTAGAAACTGCTAACCAGAGACACCGTCATGCGTTATTACGCAATTCTTTTTGATATCGACGGCACCCTGCTGAACTCCACACCAGCGTTTGAGGAGATCATGCTGCAAACGTGTCGTCGCCTGAAGTGGCCCACTCCGCCGGCAGACATGATGCAGCAACTCATGACGTTTCGGCGCGACCCAATTGAGATGCTGTTTGGCGAGGTAGCGGATGCGACCGAACGCCAGGAAGCGCTACACGAAACCGCGCAATCCCTTTGGGAACCGCTATTCAAGCAAATCGCCCACCCCTTTACTGACGCCATTGAGGTGTTGCAACAGTTCGAGCAACTCGGGTTTCGCATCGGCATCGTTACCGACTCTAACCACCAGGTGGTGGAGCGTATAACCAGTCAACCCGGCTGCCCGATGATGGACGTAATCATCACCCGCGAAGAGTCGGGCGTGCGCAAACCCGACCCTCGACCCATGCAACTCGCATTGGAGGGCATTGGCCTGGATCCGTCGGCGGTGATCTACGTAGGCGACAACCCCGGCGACATCGAAGCCGGCGCAGCAGTAGGCATGTCAGTGATCGGGATCACCACCGGTCCGACGCCACGAGAAACCTTGCAAGCCGCCGGCGCAGCAGCCGTAGTCGATTCGCTTTCTGAACTGGTTGGCCTGCTCAAACTTACTCCGCCGACGATCAGCGGAGAGCTAACCACTGGCCTGGGTGTCGCCAGTGATTTCACCTCCGCAAGCGGCATTCAGGGCTGGCTTGATAAAGCCCTCGGCCAAACGGCACATCCAGGAACGGTAAACCTGCACTGTTCAGACAAGACGGCAGAAGTTGTTGCTCGTCATCGCCACGACCCCTGGCTGCGCAAACATCTGCTCGCGGGCGCGGGCCACTACTGCGACGCCCATTTTCATCCGGTCACGCTGACCACGATGGACGGTCTGCGGGAAACACCGGCGTTGTTGATGTGGCCAGAAGCACCCGACTATCCGCCTAACAAACTGGAGTTAATCTGTGCCCTGCCACTACGCGAGCATTGGCAATTGAGCGACCGCCAACCCCTGAGAATTCGTTATGAGTCATCAAATGAACCTGCCTGATTACAGCCCCGAAGAACTCTCCCGATTTCGTTTGCAGGAATGTCAGGGCACCATGATTGGTGGCATGGTGGCTGCCGCAAACAATGGCGTGACTGCCATGGAACACGGTTACCAGATGATGGCTCTGCAGCAAGTGGACTGGAGCCAGGCCAACAGCGCCGAGAAAATTGCCATGGTATTCTGGAAACATTACCAGAGCACCTATGGTTTTGGAGATCAGCTAACCGTAACCGACCTCGGTGAGCGCATCGTGATGACCATGCCTTCACTGGCCCGGGCTGCGGTATATCAGCTCCGCCACTGGGCGGCATCTGCTGAGCAACTCAATGATCTGCAGCGGGGCTACTGGCAGGCAATCGAAAAACTGTGCGACGTTGGTAGTGAACTTGTTTTTTCCGATCAGGAAGACCGGGTTACGCTACTAAAATGAGGTGAGGTCAACGACTGGGTTGCAACCGTTGACCTCAACCATAGCGTTTTTTAGCCGCGCCTTAACAAACACCCAAATCGGTCAGCGTCGCCTTAAGGGCTTCCTTATCCGCTGCTGAGGCTGGCTTCAACGGCGGGATGATGCCGCCGCCATTAAGTCCAATCGCCTCAAACCACCCCTTGACCCCGGCAATGGTGCCGGCGTAAGTGGCGGTCTCTGCAATTTTCCAGAGCATCAAATCTTCCAGCAGGGTGCGAATCGGGTTGAGCTGGTCCGAAACTGCCCGCGCCTCTTGCCATTTACCCTGGGCGGCCAGCGCGCGGTAGTCGGTCACCAGGTGACGTTTCTTGCCATAGAGGATGTATGAAAGTTCGCCCCAGACTACCTGGCCACCGATTTGTAACTCTTCCAGGAACACCGCTTCAGATGGATCGGAAACAATAAAATCGTCCCGCAACATCCGCCGTAACTTCAGAGTTTCGGCGCGCATCAGCGACCCTTGTTTAACCGCGATACAGGTTTCCAGGTCGGCCAACCGCCGCATCAGATCGAAACCAAGCACTTTGCCTGAAACCGGCGTACGGTAGAGGCAAACGGCCAAATCGGTACGATCGGTCAGGTATTTAAACCAGTCAAATATTTCATCGTCCGTGCGCAATTGAACCACTGGATTAATGATCTCGGCACCCTCGAAGCCCATCTTTTCAATGGCGTCAAGTTTCTCCAGCGCGGTGTGCACGCAAGGATCGAGAATAATCGTCCAGAGTGGAATTCTGCCTTTGGCCACATCAGCGACCACTTCGTGATAGCGCAGCCATTTAGACGGTGTCAGATTCCAGCCCTCGGAAATAAATCCACCGACTACCAGACCATTGACTCCCATCTCAATAAAAGCCTCAATATTCTCCCGCAACCCCGGCTCATCAATCTCAAGCTGGTCATTAACCGGCGATATTGGGCACATATAAAAACCCTTTATATTTTCCAGCGCCCACTGCTTCGCTTCACCACGAGTAAAATCTAAAGCCATCCTCTTCTCTCCTATATGGGGGTACGAATTAACCACTGCATCCGCACGAGCGATAGGCGGTGATTGTCTCATAGGCTACTCGTTCTCGACATTAACTACTACGGAAGTTTTTCGCAGGACAGGCCACCGTTTATCTGGACCACACAAGCGGAAAAACTGGCGCAAAAAAATCCCCGTCACCAAGCGGTAACGGGGATTTCAAATAAAACCGACGGCATGACCGGGAGAGGAGGAGGAGGCCATACCACCGGGGTCTAAAACTGCTTGACTATCACTTAGTGGCCCGAGGGAGTTTCAAATTCGGACCTACTCTAAATTCAGACTCAGTTCCTATCGATCAGATTGGTGGCCGCAAATCCAACGGCGGACACCACCAGCACCACAATATTAAAAAGCGCTATTACATTCATCATTTTACCTCTTTAACGCTGGTCAGCCGGTAAGCTGCCCAGATTTGGTGAGCCACCCCAGGAATCGCCGGATAGGCGAACCTGGGAAACAACCCCACCCGGGGCCGCTAGCATGATCGGGTATGACCATGCTGCTCAAGTTGGTGACAAGTCTAAGCTGTTTGTTATAGCAAATCAATTAGCTAATTTGCCTCAACATCTTTGCATAAATGCAAAGACCTGCAGTAACTTTAGTCGGTTAAGCGCAAAAAATCCCCGCAACGCGTGTGTTGCGGGGATTTCAGATAGAACCGGTGGCATAGTCGGGAGAGGAGGAGGAGACTACACCGCCGGGGTAAAACTGTTTGGCTCGTAAATCGTATACCTAGCCTTTATTCAGCTCAGTTTCGATTCAATTGAGTCGCTGCCGCAAACCCGACTGCTGATACCACTAACACCACAATGTTAAAAACTGCTAATACGCTCATGCTCATCATCTTTACCTCATAACGCTGGTCAGCCGGTAAGCTGCCAGATCAGACGAGTATTCCGAGCATGCCGGTCAGACAAGCTCGGACATCAGCCCCACCCGGGGCTGGTAGCAGTGCCAGATTCTGACTCTGCCCCTCAAGTTGGCGACAAGTCTAAGCTGTTCTTTATAGCAATACAATTACCATGTTTAGCAATTTATATTTGCAAAAACGCACACAAGGACATGCAAACTCAAAACCTCTCCACATTAGACTCACTCTCTACCAAAGAACTGCACCAGGTTTCCCGCCGGATCACGCACAGTAAAAAAGCTACCGTGATCGCCCATACTCACCGTTTCCCCCACCTCAACCCCTGCAGCTCTCAGTGTTT
>QNFC01000103.1 GCA_003645395.1 Gammaproteobacteria bacterium | reverse complement strand
GTGTCGGGAAAACCGTGGACCAGCAGCATCAACGGGGGGTTGTCTGAATTCGGGTCCATCGTCAGGGCCATGAATTCCTGATCGGCGGTGGTGATGGTGGTCGACTCAATCATTTGCGTGGCTCCCGCGGCTGAAAAATTTAGTCACTGACTAATTGGTTTCTCTGAACAGGGTCAGCGGCGATTCGGTCAATGCCCGCTGGCATCCAGCGCGCCCTACCAGTGTGACCAGAAGGCCACTAATCAGCAGGGTTAAACCGAGTAGTGCCATGCTGGGCTGATAGCTAATGTGCAGCAAACGAGCTGCCAGTACCGCTCCGGCGGCAACGGCCGCAAAAATTCCCAGCAGCGCTGCCACCGTTCCCAACAGGCCAAAGCGGAGGGTAAAAATCGCACTAATCTGGCGATTAGAAGCACCGAGTGCCCTTAGCAACGCGGCCTCCTGGCTAACCCGGCCTCGCTCCGCCACTACGACTGCCAGCAAGACTGCGCCGCCGGCGAGCAGCGTTAGGGCTCCCATAAACTGCACGGCGGACGCCAGTCGTTCAATAATTGACTGCATGGCCGCCAGCATCTGGCGCATGTCGATAACGGTCAGGTTCGGGAATTTTGCGATGAGCTGTTGGCGCAACGAATCGGCGTCAGCTTCGCTTACTCGAAACGAGGTGACGTAGCTACTCGGCGCATCGGCGAGTACCCCCGGTGAGAAAATGACAAAAAAGTTAGTTGTCAGACGCTCCCAGTCAACCTGGCGAATACTGGTGACCACTCCGCTCACCTGCTCACCGCTGATTTCAAAGGTGATACGGCTGCCGAGGGTTGCTCCCAGTAGTTCCGCCCACTCCTTTTCGAGAGAAAGTTCATGCTGTTCGGTGTTTGGTTGCCACCAGAGGCCCTGCAGAATCGGGTTGTTAGGTTCTGGTAGTCGCCGCCAGCTGAGGTTGTTTTCCCGCTCGGCCATGCGCCGTGCACGGCTGGTAGTCAGTTCCAGGTCGGCGGAAGCAGTGTCGTCGATGCTCACCAGCCGGGCACGAATCATTGGCTGGGGCGAAAATTGAGTGGCGCCCAGTTCCGCTAACAGTTGGGTGATGTCAGGAACCTGTTCACGCTGAATGCCAATCAAAAAGTGGTTGGGGCTATTTTGCGGTACTTTTACCAACCACTGGCGCAGTAAATCCTGCTGAATCAGGCTCGGTGCCAGCAGCGCCAGAATCCCGGTGGCCAATGCTGCCACGGCAAACAAGGTATGGGTTCGGCGCCGAACCAGGCCGGTGACCGCCTGCCGCCAGACCAGACCGCCAATGCCGACGGATTTAAGTAACAGGGCGAGTATTGCCTGCCCGGCCAGGGCGAACAGCAGCATTAGCAGAAACAGTCCTGCGGATGCCTGGGCACCGAGTTTGAAATCCTGTGCCAGCCAAATTAATAACAGACTGGCGGTGGCCATGCCGGCGAGCGCCTGGCCGATCTTGCCAAACAGGCTGCCTGCCGGTGGAACGGCGCTGCGCAACACTCGCACAGGCGGGGTTTTAACCAGTCGCCACAGAGGCGGCAGGGCGGCAAACAAGGTCATCATGCAGGCAACCGCTAATCCCTGCCCGATTGCCTGGTTACTCGGCTTGGGTAAGTCACCGGGTAGTAGATTGCCTAGTAATTGTGGCAACAGGTTTTGCAGTGTCATACCGGCAGTGACGCCGACGAGGCCAGCCGCAAGAGCGGTTGAAACTAGTAAAAGTAAATAGGTTTGCAAGACGAGACTTGAGGGTGCGCCAATTGCCTTCAGGGTGGCAACAGGAATTACGCGCTGCTCAAGCAAGCCGCTCACCGACAGGAATACTGACACCATCGCCAGCAGCAATCCGGCGAAAGCGGTCAGGCGCAAATAGCGGGAGGCCTGGCGGGTCATCTCGCGGGTGGTTTCCAGCCCTTCGCGGGCATTTTCGAGTTGGCTGCCCTTCGGCAGGATCTTATCTAGCTGCTGTTGCAGTGAATCTAGTTCAGAGGGCGGGCGGCCATAAAGCAGGCGGGTGCGAAACCGGCTGCCGGGTTGTAATAGTCGGCTATCGGCAAGGTCAGCATGGGCGAGAATTACCCGGGGACCGATACTAAAAGCGCCGGCGACCCGGTCGGGTTCATGGTCGATAACCCCGGCCACGGTGAGCTGGCTGAATCCAAGTTCAATCGTATCGCCGACGTCGATATTCAGTTGAGTCAGCAGGGATGGTTCGACCCAGACACTGCCGGCGGGCGGTTGCCTCTGTAACCCCTGGTCGCGAATCTGCAATTCGCCTAATAGTGGGTAGTTGCCGCCAACCACTTTTACCTCGACCAGCTGTAGCTGCTCACCGGTGGAGGCCATGCTTGGCATTTCCAGTACCGTAGCATCGGGCTTCAATGCGGGGGGCAGGGAATCGACAAACGGCTGCAGGTCGCGTTGACTGCTGATGCGCAGATCACCGCCGAGTAACTCGCCGCTGCGGGCGGCCATGGCCAGTTCAATGCGCTCGGCAAAACTATTGATGGCGGTGAGTGCGGTCACGCCAATGGTAATGGCCAGGAACAGGGCGGTGAAGGTGCGCCGGCTGTAGGCGAGTTCACGCCTTGCCAGATTCAGTACAAGTTGAGAGGTTAACGCCATCGGACTACTGCAGCCGCCCGTCTACCAGCGCGATCTGGCGGTCGCAACGGTCGGCGACCCGCTGGTCGTGGGTGACCAACAAGATGGTAGTTTGCTTGTCCGCATTCAGGTCGAACATAAGCGCCAGTACCTGTTCGCCGTTGTGGCCGTCAAGACTGCCCGTGGGCTCGTCGGCAAACAGAATGGCCGGTTCACTGGCAAACGCCCGCGCCACCGCTACCCGCTGCTGTTCGCCACCAGAAAGCAGCGCCGGCAGGTGCTGTTCGCGGTGACTCAGGCCTGTTTTAGCCAGCCACTGCTTAGCGACCGCCTGGGCGTCACGTCGCCCCTGTAATTGCAGAGGCAGGGCTACGTTTTCCAGGGCAGTGAGAGTTGGCATGAGCTGAAAATTCTGAAAAATAAAGCCGATATGGTCGCGGCGAAATCGCGCTTTAGCTTCTTCGTTCAGGTTGGTGATGTTGACGCCACTTAGGGTGACGGTGCCCGAGGTGGGGCTATCCAGACCAGCAAGCAGGGCTAGCAAGGTTGATTTGCCGCTGCCGGAAGGACCCACTACGGCACAGCTACTCCCTGCCGGAATGTCCAGATCGGTCGGTTGGAGGATGGTAAAATGCGCCTCCTGCAGGGATACGGATTTACTGAGTTTTTTGGCTGAAATCATGAAGAAAATAGGCTTTTTTTTATTAATGCTGTTGGTGTTCAGGGGGGTAACCGCTGCCGACGACCCGGTGATTGTGGTGCTTGGGGATAGCCTTAGCGCGGGCTATCAGTTACCCGCCGAGGCTGCCTGGCCGTACCTGTTAGAAAACCACCTTCGAGAACAGGGGTTTAATTTCCGAGTTATTAACGCGGGTATAAGCGGTGACACTACTGCCGGCGGTTTAACCAGGGTGCCGGTATTATTGTCAAAGTATCACCCGAGCTGGTTGGTTGTCGAGTTGGGGGCAAATGATGGCCTGCGCGGGTTGTCATTACAGCAGGCGGAGCAGAATCTGGCCCAGATTATTGAACTGGGTCAGGCGGCGGGGAGTGAAGTATTGCTGGTGGGCATGCGAGTTCCGCTAAATTTTGGGCCCCGTTACAGTGACTCTTTTAGAAAGATGTACTTGCAGTTGGCAGAGCAGTATTCCGTGGCGTTAATGCCGTTCCTGTTTGTGTCGATTTACGACAAGCCAGATCATTTTCTGCCGGATTTACTGCACCCCAATCGGCAGGGCCAGCGGGTACTCATGGTCGATGTTTATAACAGCCTGGTTGAAAATGGGCTGTTGTCCACCACGATCAGTGCGTCATCGACAAATAAACTGACTACAAATTAAGAGGGACTAAATCGGTATGGAGTATGAGGTAAAGCGGCGGATTTACTGGGGCGAATGCGATGCAGCGGGGATTGTTTACACGCCACAGTTCCTGAACATGACGTTTCAGGCAATGGAGCATTTCTGGATCGATCACGTCCACATCGGCTGGCTCGATTTGCAGGCGGAGACCGGTATTACAACTCCCATGGTTCATGTGGGGATGGATTTCTCCGCACCGGCTCGTGGTGGTGATGAAATTTCGATCTGGATTGGTATCGAGAAACTTGGGCGCTCAACGATTCATTATCGCGCAAGAGGCATGCTCGGCGATCAGCGACTGTTTATGATTCGCGTCATCTCCAGTACCGTTGATAAAAAGCGTTTTAAATCGGTGGAAATGCCGGGAGTTATCCGTAACAAACTCTCGCCGCTGGTTATCGATGTCGAATCCGGCTAACTGAGACTCAGCTCAACAACGCAAAGCGCCCGGCAGTGCCCGGGCGCTTTGCGTTGTAGCTACATCCGTTCCAGAAGCGGTTACAGCCCCATGGATTCCTTGATTGCTGTCCCCAGCCCTGCAGGTGACCGGGAAACGTTAACCCCGGCTTTTTCCATGGCAGTAAATTTCTCTTCTGCCGTGCCCTTGCCGCCAGCAATAATGGCGCCGGCGTGGCCCATACGTTTACCTTTCGGTGCGGTGGAGCCGGCGATGAAGCCGACCACGGGTTTAGTGACGTTGCTGGCGATGTATTCGCAGGCCTCTTCTTCGGCGGTGCCGCCGATCTCGCCGACCATGACAATGGCTTCGGTCTGCGGATCGTTCTGGAACAGTTCCAGCGCATCAATAAAGTTGGTTCCGGAAATTGGGTCACCACCGATACCAATACAGGTGGACTGACCAGCGCCAATGGCTGTGGTCTGGTTGACCGCTTCATAGGTGAGAGTGCCAGAGCGGGAAACAATGCCGACCTTGCCGGGCTGGTGAATGTATCCAGGCATGATGCCGATTTTGCACTCGCCGGGAGTGATGATGCCGGGGCAGTTAGGGCCGATGAGGCGTGAACCGGTTTGGTCCAGATAGGCTTTGACTTCGAGCATATCCATCACCGGGATGTGTTCGGTGATGCAGACGATCAGCGGAATACCGGCATCGGCTGCTTCGAGAATAGAATCTTTACAGAAGGGCGCTGGCACGTAGATTACCGTGGCGTCAGCGCCAGTGGTGTCGACTGCTTCCCGCACGGTGTTGAACACTGGCAGACCGAGGTGTTCAGAGCCGCCTTTCCCCGGGGTGACCCCACCGACCATTTTGGTGCCGTATTCGATAGCCTGTTCGGAATGCAGGGTGCCCTGCTGACCGGTAAAACCCTGGCAGAGAACTTTGGTGTTTTTGTTAATCAGGACGCTCATCGGGCATCTCCTACCGATTGGACAACTTTCTCTGCGGCGTCCGTGAGTTCTTCCGCAGCAATAATGTTCAGGCCGCTCTGCTCCAGTTTCTGGACACCCAGATCAGCGTTGTTGCCAGCCAGGCGCACCACTACTGGCACGCTAACGCCAACTTCCTGCACCGCTGCAATGACGCCGTCAGCGATCAGGTCGCAACGGACGATGCCACCGAAAATATTCACCAGCACGGCTTCGACGTTGTCGTCAGAGAGAATCAGTTTGAACGCTTCAGATACCCGTTCTTTGGTAGCACCCCCGCCAACATCAAGAAAATTAGCCGGGTCACCACCGTGGAGTTTGATAATGTCCATGGTAGCCATCGCCAGACCGGCGCCGTTAACCATACAGCCAATGTTGCCGGTCAGTGAAACATAATTAAGGTCGTGCTCGGCGGCCAGGCTTTCTTTAGCATCTTCCTGGCTAGGGTCGCGCATCGCCGCCAGTCTTGGTTGCCGGTACAGGGCGTTCTCATCAAGGGTGACTTTGCCGTCGAGGCATATCAGGTTGCCGGCACCGGTGACTACCAAAGGGTTAACTTCAAGTAGGGCCAGATCACACTCAACAAACATTTTCGCCATGCCGGCGATGAGCTTGTTGAACTGTTTCATCTGACTCTTATCGAGTCCAAGGCCGAAGGCCAGGTAGCGTGCCTGATAGGGCTGCAGGCCGACGATGGGATCAACGATGACCTGGAGAATTTTTTCCGGTGTCTTGTCGGCGACCTCTTCGATGTCCATGCCGCCTTCAGTGGAGGCCATGAATATCACTCGCTGAGCGCTACGATCGACAACCGCGCTCAGATACAGTTCTCGGGCAATGTCACTAACCTCTTCAATCAGTACCGAATTGACCGGTTGACCCTTGGCGTCTGTTTGAAAGGTCACGAGATTGGTGCCGAGCATCGCTTTGGCAGTCTCTTCGACTTCGGCCTTGCTATCAACCAGTTTGACCCCGCCGGCTTTGCCTCGACCACCAGCGTGGACCTGGGCTTTGACTACCCAGCGATCACCACCGACGATGCTGGCCGCTTC
>QNFC01000102.1 GCA_003645395.1 Gammaproteobacteria bacterium | reverse complement strand
CACCTCAAACATAACCTCTGGCGGAGCAGCTGCAGTGTTGTCTTCGTTGGCTTTGCCGCCTACGGCACGCTGGCGCGGAAAATTGTCGACGGTGCAGAAACCGTGCGCATTTATGGCGAGGAAATTGCGGTAAACGCAGAGATCTACACTATTGGCGGATTCTCCGCCCATGCTGATCGTGATGGACTGCTGGCCTGGCGTCGGCAGGCCGGGGAGTCTGCGCGGACCTTTCTGGTTCATGGCGAGGAACGGGCAATGGAGTCGTTTGCCAACCAACTTGATGGCGCCAACGTGACCATGCCCAATCCGGATGAGGTGTTTGAAATATAGAGGTTGCCGATAGCGATGCGCTGGCTTGACCGGCTGCGTACGCTCTATGTTCTACGCCGCTGTCCGATTTCCCACCAGGTTTGGGAGCAGGTGTCAGACAAGTGCACTGCTTTCAACGGCCTGAGTGCGGTGGAACGGGCTCATTTGCGCGAGTTGACCACGCTGTTTCTACACCGCAAGACGCTCGTTGGGGCTCACGAACTAGCAGTATCGGAGCCAATGGCCGTGACCATCGCCGCTCAGGCCTGCCTGCTGGTGCTCAAATTGGGGCTGGATGATTTTGACGGCTGGAACGATGTGATCATTTATCCCGGTGCGTTCAAAGTGGCACGAAATAGCGTCGACGAGGTCGGTCTGGTTTCGTTGCAGTCACGTTCCCTGAGCGGTGAGTCCTGGCTGCGCGGGCCGGTGATTCTTTCCTGGGATGATGTAGCCCGTGATCTTGCCTCGCCCCATGCCGGCCACAGCGTGGTAGTGCACGAATTCGCCCATAAGCTGGACATGTGTAACGGCCGAGCCAACGGTATGCCGCCGCTGCATAGTGACATGGTGCGCGCCGACTGGACGCAAGCTTTTGCAGATGCTTTTGAACATTTACAACAGAGTATTGCGCATCATCACCGGTCGGCCATAAATGATTACGCCGCCACCGATCCGGCGGAGTTTTTTGCGGTGGTTAGCGAGCTCTTTTTTACTGCACCGCAGATCTTAAGAGCAGAATATCCGCCTGTCTATGATCAGCTAGTGCTGTTTTATCGGCAGGATCCATACGCCAGGACACGCCGGTAACGGTGGCAGTATCTTCGTCACGCACGCGAGTTGATTACCACGATGTCGGTTTTTATCGTCAAGTCGACAGGCAGTAGACGAATTGGCGTAAGATTCGGATAGCAGTGGGGGAGGACGTTCGATACTTGCTAAAAGACAACCCTGGCATTAGCTGAATTCTCGACTGGGCCGGTTTCGACGGGGTTGCCAATGAACTGAGCATGGACCACATGTCCTGGATGCCAAACGCGGAGAGACAGCGGCCATATTGATGCGAGTTAGATTGGCTTGTCCGCAAAATGTATCCCCCAATTTCTTAATAATTAACTACATAAAAGAGGAATAGATAATGAGAAATTTACTTGCCTCAACGCTTGCGTTGGTATTGCTGGCCAATGGTGGTGCCGCCATCGCCGCAGATGTCACAGAATTAATTGTTCAGGCCACGCAGGGCGATAACCGGTCAGAAAAGAACCGTGCCCGCGACATTTTTCGCCACCCGGTGGAAACGCTGAACTTTTTCGGCTGGCAGCCGCAGATGACCGTGCTTGAGATTTATCCCGGAACCGGTTGGTACACCGAAATTCTGGCGCCGCTTGCCCGGCCGCAAGGACAGCTCTACGCGGCGAATTTTGCCCTTACCGCTGACGACCTGCCGAGTTACGGCGAGATGGTGCAGAAAATATTCGTTAGCAAACTGGAGGCACGGCCCGATGTTTATGACCACGTGGTGGTCACCGAGCTTTCCGTACCGCAGAGGGTCACCCCCGCACCGCCGGGGTCGGCTGATATGGTGCTGACCTTTCGCAACCTGCATAACTGGGTGCGTGCCGACGAAGCTGCCGAGATGATGGCGATACTTTATCGGGCATTAAAGCCCGGTGGTGTGTTCGGGCTAGTTGACCACCGAGGCAAGGCAGGAATATCAGTAGAGCAGATGGCCCGCTCCGGTTATGTCACAGAAAAATACGCGATTAAACTGGCCACCGCGGCTGGTTTCGTGTTTGAAGCCAGCTCGCCGATTAACGATAACGCTGCCGATATTGAGGACTATCCCGACGGTGTCTGGAGCTTGTCGCCCTCGCTGAGAACCTGCAAAAAAATTGAAGCCGCCGCCGAGAAAACTGCCTGTGAGGAACGCTACCGCGCTATCGGCGAATCAGACCGGATGACCCTGCGGTTTCGCAAGCCTGCATAAACGCAGCCCTACGCCAGAAAATAAATAACAAAAAAATAATAGAGGAACCTTTACACAACTCTGGACGGCAGTGGTGCCGATTCGGGACGTCCAGCGTTGGCTAAGCCCTCTGGGTGCATGGCGGGTAGCGCGTTTAAGGGCGGGGCTATTGCGCCGCTGACCAACCCATCGCAGGCGCTACGAGGCGACGGCAGAAGATGGAATCAGCCGCGCCAGACAGGACCGTGTAGAGGTACCGTAATAAAGAGGATGCACGCGTGTATATCGCCGAATTTGCTCAGGGACTCGAACCGCTAGACATTAGCCAGGATCACTTTGTTGAAGATGCCATCCACACCGCCCGCGACCTGGGCGGCGAGGTTGACCCATCAATAAGGTGCCAGTCTCGCAACCTGCTGATTAACGGCCTGCGCCTGCATGTGCTCGACTGGGGTGAGCCAACAAACCCCACCCTGGTTCTGCTCCACGGCGGCGTGCTCACCTGCCGCACCTGGGGGCCTTTTTGCGCCATGCTGGCCCATAAATATCGGTTGATCGCGGTGGATATGCGCGGCCACGGCGACAGCGAATGGCCACGCGATGGTGACTCCAATCACAACGCCATGGCCGATGACCTGGCTAAATTAATTACCATCATGGAACTTGATAATCCCATCGTCGTCGGCCATTCCGTCGGCGGCATGCTGCTCATGCGGCTGATGTTGAAATCCCCCGAGCTGCTGGGCAGCGCGATTCTGGTCGATGTCGGGCCAAAGACCGCCTACAACGGCTGGAAACCCCGTGGTGAAGTGACCGAGCCGAGCCGTCTTTACGATGAGGTTGAGGAGTACGTGCAGCGCAACGCTCCGCGATTAAAGCGCAGCGAAGAGCACATGCGCCGCAATGGCCGACATGAATTTATGCAGCGTATGGATGGTCAGTACCAGCTCAAATATGATCCACGCCACCCGATGGGCGGGCCGGATGAAAAGACCATGCCGGGACTACCGACCCTGGAACAGATGGCTGCCTATCAGGGGCGTTGCCTGGTGGTGCGGGGCGGCAACAGCTGGTTTCTGGCGGCGGGCGATGCCGCCGAGTTTGCGCAGGCGCTACCGCAAGGCGAAGTGGCCACCGTGCCGGATTGTGAACACATGGTTTACATCGAAAATCCGGTCGGGCTGGCAACCGTGATAGACACCTATGTTAATAGTCTCGACATCGTTACCGGAGCCAACCCGTGAGCTACCTTAACGTCGCCGCGGATAACTATGAGTCGGTTCTGCTGAACGACACCCCGGAGTTTGCAGAGTTGTTGGCTATCTCCGCAGAATTTGGTTTAAAGGTGGACAACCCGCCCACCTGCGTGGCGCGCAATCTGGTGGTGCGTGGGTTGCGCTTTAATGTGCTTGACTGGGCGGGGCCGGCTGACGGCGACAGTAAGCCCACCCTGTTCATGGTCCACGGTGGCGCAGTCACCGCGCACACTTGGGATCTGGTTGCCCTGCAACTGGCGCGCCGTTATCGGGTGATCACGCCGGATATTCGCAGCCACGGTGACAGTGAATGGGCCCGTGATGGTGATTATGACCACCATGAAATGATGGAAGATCTAGCCGCGATTATGCGCGAGATGGATTTGCCGCCCTGTTTGGTAATCGGCCATTCAATGGGCGGTGCGTTGGTAGAGCGCCTGGCGCTGGAATACCCCGAGTTGACCGCGGCCATCGCCATTGTGGATTTCACGCCAGAATCCAATTATCCCGGTCTACCCATTGACGTAATTCGGCTGTTCGATAGCGTCGAGCACTACGCCGAACGAGCCTCTAAATATGGTGACCGCAAATTGTCAGAGGTGACCTATGCCGCGCGCCATGAGCTACTGCAGCGACTCGATGGCAAGCTCATGCCCAAGCACGACCCTCGTCACGGCATGGGTGGCCCTGGACCCGGTTATTACCCTGGCACCCCCGGATTTAAACAGATGAAAGCCGTGGCAGTCCCAGCGGCAGTAATCTGGGGCAGAGATAGTTTTTTCGTCACCGACGAAAAATCTCAGCAACTAGCGGATGTCATGCCACTGGGCGAAGGCCACTGCATTGAGGCGGCAGGCCATCAGGTTTTTCTGGAGCAACCACAGGCGTTTATCGATGTGGTTAATGATTTTATTGGCAGGCTTTAAGGAGACGTTATGAGCAATCCATTTAACCGTGATCTGTTTAACCTCGATGGCCGTACCGCCGTGGTCACCGGTGCCGGCGGTGGGTTAGGGCGAGTATTCGCCCAGGCACTGGGAGCGTTCGGGGCTAAAGTGTTCTGTACCGATATTGACCTGGCCGGAGTCGAGCAGACCGCTAAAACCATTAACCAAAGCGGTGGCAGCGCCGAACCGCTGCAGGTTGATGCGGCAGATGAAACCAGCATTGCCAACCTGGCTGCCGCCATCGAAGCCGCTGGCGGCCGCTGCGACCTGCTGGTCAACAACGCCGGCATCGCCACCGGCAAATACCGCATCCACGAAATGCCAGTTGATGACTGGGACCGACTCATGGCGGTCAACCTACGCGGAGTATTCCTCTGTACCAAAGCCCTGTTGCCATTCATGGTGGCAAACCAGTCCGGGTCGGTAATCAATATCGCTTCAATAGCCGGTATAGGCGGTGTTTCGCCGCAAATTCCGGCGGTGTCGGCCAACTACTCCGCATCAAAAGGTGCGGTGATCGCCTTCACCCGCCAGGGCGCTGCGGAATACGGCGGCGACGGCATTCGCTTTAATGCCATCTGCCCGGGCTGGCACCTGGGCACCGAGCTGGGCCGCGAAGAGGTCGGCACGCAAACCCCGGAACAGATCGAAGCCTTTCTCGCCAAACTCCACGAGCTGACTCCCATGGGTCGCACCGGCGATCCGGCAGAGCTGGCTGGGCTGGTGGTTTATCTGGCCAGCGATGCCTCGTCGTTTCTCACCGGGCAAGTGATCGCTAATGATGGGGGGTGGAGTGCGATCTGAGTTGGTGGTGCAGGTGACGGGCATTCAGGGGGTGGGGGCCGTTTAGTAAGCTGGCATCGTAATTTTCAAGATCGCGTTCTGCATAGTTGACTGTTAGCCGGTGATGACAAATGGCACACATTATGCTATGGTCTGGAAATGAAAACGTATGCTTGGAATCCAGAAAAAAATGACTTACTCAAAGTAGAACGAAAAATTTCTTTTGAAGAAGTTATTATCAATATTAACCTTGGAAATGAGGTGGATATCTATGACCATCCAAACCAGGAACATTATCCAGGACAAAAAATTTCTGTCGTTTTAATTGAGGGTTACGCCTACCTTGTGCCTTTTGTTGAGAACGAACAGGAGATATTTCTGAAAACCATCATACCTAGCCGCAAAGCAACAAAACTGTATTCAGGTGATTCAAATGAGCAAGCTTAATTCGGAAGAAAATGAAATTCTCGAAGCTTTTAATCGGGGTGATCTTAAGCAGTCCAAAAATGTCTTAGAAGATATTAAGAGGCATCGTGCTGTTGCCGAAAACACGTTAAAAAAAGATGCGCGTATTAATATTCGCCTGCCTTCCAGAGACCTTCGTTCTTTACAGGCGAGAGCATTAAGCGAAGGAATTCCGTATCAAACACTGGTGTCGAGTATTTTACATAAATTTATTGACGGTCAATTAGTTGATAAAGCGGCTAACAAGTAGCTCCATCAGACAGCAAATCGAGGATTCTGACCCCTTGATTTTGTTGTTGCTTCAATAGCCGGTATAGGCGGTGTTTCGCCACAGATACCGGCGGTGTCGGCCAACTACTCCGCATCAAAAGGCGCGGTCATCGCCTTCACCCGCCAGGGCGCGGCCGAATACGGCGGCGACGGCATACGCTTTAACGCCATCTGCCCCGGCTGGCACCTGGGCACCGAACTGGGCCGCGAAGAAGTCGGCACCCAAACCCCCGAACAGATCGAAACCTTCCTCGCCAAACTCCACGAACTCACCCCTATGGGTCGCACCGGCGAACCGGCGGAACTGGCCGGGCTGGTGGTCTATCTGGCTAGCGATGCCTCGTCGTTTCTCACTGGGCAGGTGATCGCTAATGATGGCGGGTGGAGTGCGATTTGAGTTGGCGGTGTAGGTGATCGGGAGTTAGGGACTGGAGTGTATTTAGTAAACTGTCACCGTAATTTTTTGACCTTAATTTTCGCTCGCTCTGTATAATTCGTTATCAAATATAAAAATATTATGGAAGGAGGT
>QNFC01000101.1 GCA_003645395.1 Gammaproteobacteria bacterium | reverse complement strand
CAGGTGACTGGCTCGTCTTTTCTCGGGTGTTAAGAACTCACTCTCCTGCTCGCTGTATAGGCGTTCTAATATTTGATCGTCGATATTGATTTCGGCGGCAAAATCGTCGAGCACCAGTTCGAGAAACTGGATGCTTACCTGCTCAGTTGTCTGGAATTGATCGATGTGCTCATCATAGAAAGTTTCAATGGCCTGGTCGTCGACTTCAACCTGATTGGCAAATGTGTCGTTTGGTAGGAGCAGAAAACGGACGTCGCGTTGCTGTCCCTGTAATTTGAGTAGTTGCGCTACTTCTGATGGTGGGACGATGGAGCTAGTGCTTAATCCAGTTCGCACCTGATCGGTAACTATCGATTCTGCCAGATCTTTTTCGAAACCACCGATGGATAACCCCTGTCGTCGCAGTAGATCTTTGTATTGTTGACGATCAAAGCCGTTTGGACCCTGAAAAACTTCAATGTCGGTGATGGTTCGGGTCAGCTCCTCAGGACTGATCCGGTAGCCGCTCTTTTTTGCATCAGTGACTCGAAGGTATTCGTTTATGAGTTCCTGTACGAGCGCCATTTTCAACATTGGCTGGTCAAGCATGCCTGCCTGGTAATTATCACCAAGCTGGTTGCGATAGCGCTGTTCTTGCAACTGCCGGGCTCTTGCATAGGCCTGGCCAGTGATGTTTTTACCATCGATGGAGGCGACGCTGATCTGACTAAACCCGGTTATATAATCACCTATACCCCAGGAAGCAAATGCGAGTACTAGCAACCCTACAATGGCGCCGGCGGCGACTTTATGTAAATTACGGCGAATATCGACAAGCATTGGAGTTAGATCCTGATAGTAGCGGTGGCCAGATCGCAGAGAGTGAAAGGGTTAATTAACACGTAAAGAAAAGGGGTGGACCCTTGAAGAGTGCACCCCTATCTTTTAAACCGTTTCTTTACTTAATCTTTCAGGCTTTTCGCCCTTCAGGTAATGGCGGAGCGGACGGGACTCGAACCCGCGACCCCCGGCGTGACAGGCCGGTATTCTAACCAGCTGAACTACCGCTCCGGATTTCCTGGTGGGTGCTGAGAGGCTCGAACTCCCGACATTCGCCGTGTAAAGGCGACGCTCTACCAGCTGAGCTAAGCACCCGAAAGGCCGGCTAGTTTACGGCATCCTTAAGCGCTTTGCCAGCTTTGAACTTAGGTGTTTTCGAAGCTTTTATCTGAATTGTTGCGCCGGTTTGTGGATTGCGTCCAGTACGTGCGCTACGAGAGCCAACGGAGAAGGTGCCAAATCCCACCAAGGTTACCGCGTCGCCATTCCCTAGCGTCTGGGTAATGCCGTTTATTGCCGAGTCGAGGGCGCGAGCGGCGGCCGCTTTGGGTAAATCGGCATCGGCAGCGATAAGGTCGATAAGTTCAGATTTGTTCACTATGAGTTCCCCTGAAAAAAATGGTTGGTTAACGACTGAATTTTAGTGCTTGTTGATGGAAGTCCCGTAATTGACTGATTCGTCAGAATGCTGGTTAACGACGAAATGTAGGCTACGGAAAGTAGAGTTATACCAGTGGCTAAAAACGCCTGTCAAGGCAAGATGACAGGCTAATGGGCCCGTAATGAGTTTTCTTTCTGTTGAGCTTTTTCTGAGAGTTTCTTTTCTGGTTCAATCGGCTCAGGTGAACGAGTCAATGCCAGCTCAATTGCCTCTTCGACCCAGCGTACAGGCACAATCTTTAATTTCTTCTTCACATTGTCTGGAATCTCGGACAAATCCTTCCGGTTTTCCTCTGGAATAATCACGGTTTTGATACCGCCGCGTAGAGCGGCAAGCAATTTTTCCTTAAGCCCGCCAATGGGAAGGACTTCGCCACGCAGCGTGATTTCGCCAGTCATGGCTACCGTTGCCGATACTTCTATTTTGGTCAGCGCGGAGACGAGGGCAGTGCACATGCCCACTCCCGCACTGGGCCCATCTTTAGGAATTGCCCCTTCCGGAACATGAACATGGAAATCATGGTTCTGGTAAAAGTCGGCAGATATACCCAGCGAAGCGGCGCGACTGCGCACCACGGTCAACGCTGCTTTGATTGATTCCTGCATGACGTCACCTAACTTACCGGTTAATACAAGATTGCCCTTGCCGGGCAAGACCGCAGCCTCAATGCTAAGCAGTTCGCCACCTACCTCGGTCCACGCCAGGCCAGTGACGTTGCCGACGCGATCCTGCTCGTCAGCTCGCCCAAAGCGGAAGCGCGGGACGCCAAGAAATTTCTCCAGGTTACGGCCGGATACGGATACTTTTTTCTTCTCCGGGTTGACCGTCAGTTCCTTGACGACTTTACGGCATATTTTATTTATCTCGCGTTCAAGATTCCGGACTCCGGCCTCGCGTGTATAGCAGCGAATAATCTCGAGAACGGCGGTGTCAGCGATCTGAATTTCACTGGTCTTCAGGCCATGATCTTTAATGACCTTGCCAAGGAGGTGTTCTTTGGCGATACCCATTTTTTCGTCTTCGGTGTATCCAGAAAGGTGGATTACCTCCATGCGGTCGAGCAGTGCTGGGGGTATATTTAATGTGTTGGAAGTGGCGATGAACATCACATGAGAAAGGTCGTAATCTACTTCCAGGTAATGGTCGTTAAAGGTGTGGTTTTGTTGTGGGTCGAGCACTTCAAGCAGCGCCGATGCGGGATCCCCACGAAAATCCATTGCCATTTTGTCGATTTCATCAAGCATAAATAGCGGGTTGCGAGTACCTACCTTCGCCAGGTTTTGCACAATCTTGCCAGGCATTGATCCAATGTAAGTGCGCCGATGGCCGCGAATTTCAGCCTCATCACGTACTCCGCCTAATGACATGCGCGAAAATTTACGACGGGTAGCTTTGGCGATTGATTGTCCGAGAGAAGTTTTACCCACCCCAGGCGGGCCGACCAGGCAAAGAATTGGCCCTTTAAGTTTCTTCACCCGTTGCTGTACGGCGAGATATTCAAGTATTCGTTCTTTGACTTTTTCAAGGCCAAAATGATCGGCATCCAATATTGCCCGCGCTTCAGCTAGGTCTGAGCGGACCCTGGACTGCTTTTTCCATGGCAGAGAGACCATCCAGTCAACGTAATTACGCACCACAGTCGCTTCTGCAGCCATGGGCGCCATCATTTTTAATTTGTTGAATTCACTACGGGTTTTCTGCAATGCCTCTTTGGGCATGCCGGCCTTTTCGATTTTATCGGCTAATTCATCGAGTTCATTGCCACCTTCGTCAAGATCGCCAAGCTCTTTCTGAATGGCCTTCATTTGTTCGTTGAGATAGTACTCGCGCTGGCCTTTCTCCATCTGCTTTTTTACTTGCGAGCGCATTCGCTTCTCGACCTTAATCAGGTCAATTTCAGCTTCCATCTCACGCATCAGCGCTTGCAGGCGGACACCAATATCCAGGGTCTCCAGCAGCTCCTGTTTTTGTTGGAGTCGCAAAGAGAGGTGCGACGCGATGGTATCTGCCAGCCGTCCGGGGGCATCAATAGTATTCAGTGCGCTGACAATTTCCGGTGGCACCTTCTCGCTATTGCGCACATAGCGCTCGAACTGGTTAATCAGGGAGCGCATCAACGGTTCCTGATCGCTTTGCGCGGGTGGTTGTTCGTCGCAGGTCTCGACAGTTGCCACCAGGCACTCGTCGGTTTCAGAAAACTCGACCATAGAGACGCGCGTTATGCCCTCTACTAACACTTTGACTGTGCCGTCCGGGAGTTTCAATAGTTGAAGAATGTTTGCTAGCGTGCCTATCTGGTAAAGGTCGCTTTCATCAGGTTGGTCCAGTCCGGGATCTTTTTGGGCGATAAGTAATATTTGCTTATCGCCCTGGTTAGCACGCTGTAGCGCTTCGATTGATTTCGGTCGGCCAACAAACAGTGGAATAACCATGTGTGGAAACACCACCACGTCGCGCAGTGGTAGTGCGGGTAAATCAGCTGTTTTGCTTGGTGGAGGCTGGTCTTGGCTCACAGGTTGACCTCAAATTTTGCCCGGTAGCAAGCGATGGGAATAAAAAACGCTAAGCCGGGCAGTGGACAAACAGTCTGAGTAGCCGGAATGCTTACTCAGACCTCCATCCAAACAGATTGGGCTAACTAATGGCAGATTCAACCCACCCGACTAATAAATGGCCGAGGAAATAGACAGGTTAGTCGGCGACGGCTTCTTGTGGTGGGTCAGCATAGATCATGATTGGCTGGCTATTTTCGGCGAGGATGTTTTCGTCGAAGACCACCTTCTCCAAGTTTTCCATATCGGGTAATTCAAACATGATGTCCAGCAGTGCGTGCTCCAGGATAGACCTTAGTCCGCGGGCACCGGTTTTTCGATCCAGTGCCTTGTCAGCGATTACATCGAGCGCTTTCTGGCGGAATTCGAGATCCACGCCTTCCATTTCGAATAATTTTAAATATTGCTTGGTCAGCGCGTTTTTCGGTTCCGTCAAAATTCGAATGAGAGATTCCCGGTCAAGTTCATGCAGTGTTGCAATGACCGGTAGGCGGCCAACAAATTCCGGAATCAGTCCGAAGCGTATCAGGTCGTGAGGTTCTGATACGGCCAATACCTGTCCAAGATTCTGTTGCTCTTCACTGGTTTTAATCTCAGCAGAAAAGCCAATGCCGCCCTGTTCCAGGCGGTCACGAATTATTTTCTCCAGTCCGTCAAATGCACCGCCGCAAATAAACAGGATGCCGGAGGTGTCAACTTGCAAAAACTCTTGCTGGGGGTGTTTGCGACCACCCTGGGGTGGCACTGATGCAATCGTTCCCTCAATCAGCTTCAACAGCGCTTGCTGCACCCCTTCACCCGATACATCACGAGTAATCGATGGGTTGTCGGATTTGCGTGAAACTTTGTCAATTTCATCGATATAGACAATGCCTCGTTGGGCGCGATCGACATCGTAGTCACATTTTTGCAAAAGCTTTTGAATGATATTTTCAACATCTTCACCGACATAACCGGCTTCGGTGAGGGTTGTTGCGTCGGCAATCGTAAAGGGGACGTCGAGCATTCTTGCCATGGTTTCAGCGAGGAGCGTCTTACCGGAACCGGTGGGGCCGATGAGCAAAATATTACTTTTGCTTAGTTCGATTCCATCAGCAGTATCACCGGCTTCAATGCGCTTATAGTGGTTGTAAACAGCTACAGAAAGAATACGCTTGGCTTCTCGTTGGCCAATTACATACTCTTCGAGGTGGTTAAAAATGTCCCTGGGAGTTGGTAGCTCGCTGAGTTTTTCCTGGTCGTCACTATCAGCTACTTCGTCGCGGATGATGTCGTTGCAGAGTTCAACGCATTCGTCGCAGACAAAGACCGATGGGCCGGCAATAAGTTTACGGACTTCGTGCTGGCTCTTCCCGCAAAAAGAGCAGTAAAGCAGTTTTTCGCCGTCGTCTGAGGTTTTGTCATCGCTCATTTAGGATTGCCCTGTCGTTACTTTCATTATCAATGCCTGAACGGTTATCGGCGTAACCGTGTGTAGCTTGATTTGCATATTGTCCTTAGCTTTTCCGACTCGCAAGCACTTCATCAATCAAACCATACTCTACAGACTCTTCAGCACTCATACAGTTGTCCCGATCAGTATCATTTTTTAGCTGATCGAGAGAACGGTTGCAATGTTTTGCGAGGATGGTGTTCAGCCGTTCTCTGACGTTCAGAATTTCTGCTGCGTGAATTTCAAAATCGGCAGCCTGGCCCTGGAACCCGCCTAACGGCTGGTGAATCATTACCCGCGAATGCGGTAAAGCATACCTTTTACCGGGGGCGCCGGCAGCTAATAACACCGCACCCATGCTGGCGGCCTGGCCGACACAAAGGGTGCTGACGTTCGGTTTAATGAACTGCATCGTGTCGTAAATTGCCAACCCGGCTGTTACCGACCCCCCAGGGGAGTTGATGTAGAAATGAATGTCTTTGTCGGGATTTTCTGACTCAAGGAAGAGCAACTGAGCGACGACCAGATTGGCAACATGGTCCTCCACTGGGCCAACCAGGAAAATAACCCGTTCTTTGAGTAGGCGCGAATAGATATCGTAGGCACGCTCACCACGGGACGTCTGCTCAACAACCATCGGTACCAGCCCCTGGCTGACAATCGGTGATGTGGTGGAGGGGTCTAAAAACGTCATCTGTTTGGATTCCTTACGCAAGTATCAGCAGAGTAGCTATTCGGGATTTAGTTGCTGCCTGGGTTCATCGCTGTGTCAAAGTCGCTTTCCTGTTCTTCCACGATAGCCTGGTTGAAGATCCAGTCGACGATCTCGTTCTCGAGCACGGAGTTTTCAATTTCTGTCAGTCGTTCGGGCTGGGAGTAATACCAGTTGACGAAATCTTCTTTCTGATCCGCGCCGAACTGTTCGGCCATTCGATCAATATTTGCACGAACCTTGTCTGCGTCAGCTTTCAGGTCATGAACGCTAACAATTTCAGATAGCAGGAGCCCTAGCGCAACTCGTTTGCGCGCTTCTTCCAGATGCGGTTCTATATCGTGGTGGTGATGTTCGCCATGGTCGTGGCCAGCGTGGGCT
>QNFC01000100.1 GCA_003645395.1 Gammaproteobacteria bacterium | reverse complement strand
CGCTATCAGGCCGCCCTGTCTCCCAACTGATGAAAGCTGACCATTAACTCGGCTTCACCACGAGATAGCCCAAACCGTTCGGTCAGCTCTTTGGGCTCAATGCCGTCAACCGCAAGGTTGATGGCCTGGCTGTATACCTGCGGACCGCTGGCTACTGGGACATCGCCCACAAAAGGCCCGACCTGTTCGAGCTGCTCTAGCTGATAGAACAGTGCTTGATGCTGTGCGTGAAGGTGTTGCAGGGAGTCGCCCATGCCATTCATGCCGGTGCTCTGGGCGTGCAGCAGGTCTTCGAGACGCGCCACCTCATTAGCAAGAGCACTAACTTGCTTAGTGACGCGGAATGACCGCAGCGCCACTAAACCGAGACCCAATGTCAGTATGAGTATGGATGAGACAACAATGGCATTTTCGGTGATCAGCAGCAGCGTTTCATTAATGATCATGAGTAACTCCGTTTAAGAACCTTGTTGTCCGCATCGATCAACTCAGGCGAAATCATCAAAAGAAGCGCTGTCGTTGCTTTCTTCACCGGATTCTGGCTGCGGCGGATTTTCTTTGGCCGATTTGTCGCCGCTGCCCTGCTCTTGCTTCTGTTCGTTAACCGGCTTAATTGCAGCCGGCGGCGTTACTGGCATACGGTCTGGCTTAACCGGGGCATAGGTTCTGTTTGGCGTATCAATTTGCATCGCCTCACTCCTGCACTTTAGTTATCCGTCATTTGCCTTCTGGTTCGGGTTGAATCAGCTAAACATCCACTTAGCCTGACTAATTCAAGAAATGAATCAGGCTAATTACGACTAGTCTCGGTGCCAGGTTTTCATTTTCGATTGCAGGCGGATAATGGCCTGACCGTGAATCTGACAAACACGAGATTCGCTTACCCCTAACGAGGCACCAATCTCACGTAAATTCATCTCCTCGTCGTAGTAAAGAGACATCACCAACTGCTCGCGCTCTGGCAGAGTGTCGACCGCATCTAACAAGGCATCGCGGTACTTCTCCATTTCAACACCAAGATAAGGATTAGTGGCCTCAGTGTCTTTGGCGTGAACCTGTACCACTACACCGTCTTCATCTTCATCGAGCGACAACAACCGGTGGCTGGCCGCCTCGGAGACTATTTTTCGGTACTCCTCAAGCGTGACGCCCAGCAAATCTGCCACCTCTTTATCGGTTGCTTCGCGACCCTCTTTAGACTCTATGCTGCGCACGGCCTGTGCTGCCTCACGGGATTTGCGGTGTACCGATCGCGGTGCCCAGCCGTTGCGACGCACTTCATCGATGATCGCACCACGGATACGGATGCCGGCGTAGGTCTCGAAAGCGGCCCCTTGTGACGGGTCATAATTACGCGCTGCTTCGATTAAGCCAATCATTCCAGCTTGAATCAAATCCTCAACCTGCACTGTATTGGGCAGTTTCCCGCTCATGTAGTGAGCAATGCGTTTCACCAGCGAGGCATGTTGTTCAATTAACACTTCGCTATTTTCGCGGGCTACTTCCTGATAAGCGTTGACTCCTGATACTGCATTCATCCGACAAACCTCTGGTTGCTACGTAATACTCGTTCAAGAAAAAACTCCAGCCGCGCGGCCGACTCACCCTCTCGCCACGGCCAGTTGTTAACCGTTTGTGCGAGCTGGCGAAAAGCCAACGCCGATGGACTGTTCGGGAATTGCTGAGTCGCTGTGCCCTGCCTGAGGCTGGCATTTCTCATCATCTGGTCATAAGGCACCCCACCAAAGTAGTTGAGGTTGACCTGCAGGTAACGGGCGGCCACCCGCTCTAACTTGTCAAACAGCTCGCGGCCTGCATAGGCACTAGGGACCATGTTGGTGAGGATATGGAAGTCTTTAAGACCATACTCTCGCCACAGTAATTTGATTTGTGCGTAAGCGTCGGTGATGGCTGCGGGGTCTTCAGTGAGTACGATAACGACCTCCTGAGTAGCCGCACAGAAACTACAAACACCAGGACCAATGCCCGCAGCAGTATCGACAATGAATACGTCGGGCACATCGGTCAGCTCACTGAATGCGTGAATTAACCCGGCTTGCTCTGCCTGGCTTAGCGCGGCCATCCGACTAATACCCGAGCTGGCCGGCACGATTTGAAGGCCATTAGGACCCTGCAGAAGCACCTCATCGAGGGTTCGCTCTCCACTGAGCACGTGGGAAATATCAAACCGTGCATCGAGGCCAAGCATCACGTCGATATTCGCCAGGCCGAGGTCCGCGTCCATCAGCAAAACCCGCTTACCGGTGGCGATCAGCGAAAGCGCGAGATTAATAGAAATGCTGCTTTTACCAATACCGCCTTTACCACCGGTCACCGCGATCGCTCGCACCGGTTTGGGCACCTGACTGGGATGGGTCAGTTTTTTGACTCGCTCAACCTGCATTAGCGACTTCCTTCTCTCGTAGTAATTCCAACGGCGCGGTCGTGGGTTTAAATCGCGCCAACATCTTGCCCACATCAAAGCGGTGCAAATCGTCTGCAATGCGGGGGCCATGAGATACAAACTCAGCCTGCAACTGGTTTTCCAGCAAGCAACTGAGGGCAACCCCCGGCTGTGTCACCGAGTCGAGGTGAGTTATTGCACAGCGTTGGGGAATAGATATTCGGTAGCGGCGAACCGCTGCCTGCAGAAACACCGACGAGGCATAGGCCGGCAATATCAGCAGCGTTTGCAAATCCTCTGCGGCCAGGCCCATGAGCTGACGTAACTGATTTTGCAAAGCAGGGTCATCGCCGCCAAAACCGGCGGTGTCGACCACCACCAGCGCCTTTTTCTGCAACGATTGCAGCGTTGATTTCAGCGCGCCAGCCTCCTGCACTATGTGTACTTGCATGCCCAGCAACTGGCCATACATGCGCAACTGTTCCTGAGCACCAACACGCTGGTTATCAAGTCCGACCAGGGCGACTTCGGCAACGCCATGGCGGCGGGCAAACTTCGCGGCCAGGCCCACGGCAAACGTTGTTTTGCCCACTCCAGATGGCCCGGTTATCGCCACTCGGCCACCCTTTTCCAGCAGAGAACTCAGCGGTGTCGGCAATTTGCGCTTGAGTATCGCTAGCGTCAGTTCCAGAGCCCGCTCTCGGCTATATCCGGCAGGAATATCACTGAGCAGAGTCCGACTAATGTCTGCGCTGAAGCCGGCCTCGAGTAATTTCCTGACTGCCAGTGAGGTATTCGGTTGATGACTCGCCGCACCGGACCAAACCATATCCAGCATTTGATGTTCGATAAGATCTCGCAACGATTCGACGGTGCTGTGCATCTCCCCCATTAGCGGATCGGTTGCCCAAACGACGCGCTGTCCGCCGCTCTCCACTATCCCAGCTGCCTGGTGCTGACCTGCGTCCGCAATACTGCGTGAGTCGCCAATCAAACTATTGCCGACTGCTCGTGACTGCGCCATGCCGGCGTCAGCAAAACGGTCAGCGGGGCGATCAACAACCGTGCTCTGGTCGGGGGTGGTCGATGGCTCTATGACTGCTTCGAGACGATTTTCGTCATAGTCCACCGCACAGACGATCTCAACCTGACCATCGCGCTGCTGGTTGGAAAGGATCACCGCCTCCGGGCCCAGTTCTGCACGCACCTGAGCCATGGCGGCGCTAATATTTTCGGCTAGAAACCTTCTTATTTTCATAACGTTGGTTTATGCACCTACGGTTGCTACTACCTTAATCTGCCGCTGGGGAGGCAATTCGCTATATGCCAACACGCTTAACCCCGCGACCGTATGCTTTACAAAATTGGCTATCGCCTTTCGTATCTCTGGTGGCACCAGTAACACTGGATTACCGCCCTGTAGTTCCTGGTGTTCGGCTGCTGCGGCCAACCCGTCACGCAATTGCTCCGCTAACCCTGGCTCCAGAAACCCACTTCCCTGTGTGCTTCCCCATGAGTTAAGCAATATGCGTTCCAACTCTGGCTCAAGAGTCAAAACTGCAATCTCTTCATGGGCTCCACACAGTTGTTGCACGATTGAACGGCCCAGCCCGACCCGCACAGAAGAGGTCAGCGCGTCAGCATCCTGACTCTGCTGGCCGACCTCCGCCAGAATCTCGGCTATGGTCCGAATATCACGAATCGGCACGCGCTCCTCTAACAGGTTGCGCAATACCTTGTGCACTATCACCTGTGGCAGCGGCTCCGGCGACAGTGAGGCCGCGACTGCCGGTGCCGCTTCAGCAAGCTTCTCCAGTAATCGGCTGACCTCTTCGCGGCCCAACAGATCCTGAGCGTGATCCTGAATGAGACGACTGAAGTGGGTGGCAATAACGGTGCCGATATCAACAACCGTAAAACCGAGCGTTTGCGCCTGTTCGCGCTGTTCCGGATCAATCCAGAGGGCATCCAGTCCATAAGCCGGGTCGACCGTTTTAATGCCCTCAATGTCGCCGTAGACGGTGCCGGGATTAATCGCCATTTCTCGCCCCGGCAGCACTTCACCTGCGCCTACCTCCACCCCGTGCAGGGTTAGCCGATAAGCGGCAGGTGCCAGTTCAAGGTTGTCGCGGATATGCACCGACGGAATTAGGAACCCGAGTTCCTGAGAGAATTTTCGGCGCACGCCACGAATACGGCCCATCAGTTCTCCACCCTGCTCCTTGTCGACCAGGGGAATCAGGCGATAGCCAATTTCAAGACCCAGCACATCGACCGGAGCGACATCGTCCCAACTGACCTCGGCGTCTTCATCGACAACCGGTGCCTCTTCAGCAGGTTGCTCTTCAGTGGGTTCGGTACTTGCTCGTTTACTGATCATCCACGCACTGCCACCCAACGCCGCCGCAAGAATAAAAAAGGCCAGGTTGGGCATACCGGGAATGAGCGCAATAAGGCCGATCACGCCCGCGGTAATCCCCAGCACCCGCGGGTTACTAGCTAACTGAACCAGAATCTCATTACCAATATTCTGTGCACTGGAATCACGAGCAATCACCATCGCCGTGGCGGTAGACAGCAGCAGCGCTGGTATTTGCGCAGCCAGGCCATCACCAATGGTCAACAGGGTGTAATTACGCGCCGCCATCGAGGCCGTGAGATCGTGCTGGGTCATGCCGATGACAAAACCGCCCAGAATGTTGATGAAAGTAATCAACACGCCAGCGATGGTGTCACCGCGCACAAACTTACTGGCACCGTCCATCGCGCCGTAAAAATCGGCTTCTCGGGAAAGGTACTCGCGGCGTTCCCGCGCCTGATTTTGATCGAGTAGTCCGGCATTCAAATCGGCATCGATCGCCATCTGTTTGCCTGGCAATGCATCCAGCGTAAAGCGGGCACTCACCTCAGCAATTCGTCCAGCACCTTTGGTGATCACCACAAAGTTAATGATGACCAGAATGATAAAAACAATCAGACCAACGACGTAGTTACCACCGATGACGAAATCACCGAATGCTTTAATCACCTGCCCCGCTGCATCGCCTCCGGCATGACCCTCCAGCAAAACAATGCGAGTGGAGGCAACGTTCAGCCCTAACCTCAACAATGTCGCCACCAGAATGACCGTCGGGAACGCTGCAAAATCCAGGGGCCGTTCGATGTATACCGACACCAGCACCACCATGACCGCAAGCGAAATGTTGAAGGTAAACAGCAGATCAAGCAGCCACGGCGGCAATGGCAAAATGAGCATCGCCAGCATCATCAATAGCATCAGCGGAATGCCGATGCCGGCACCGAGTATTTTTTGGGCGAAATTCATAACTTGCCTCGTTTACCAAGAATTGCCGTCGCATATTCCACGGGAACCGCCGTATCGGCACCTGCGGTCGTCGCCGTGGCCGATCCGGAGAGCTCATAGATATGGGCCAAAATCTGGGCAACAGCGACATAGAGCTCGGTGGGAATACCCTCGCCTATTTCGGTGCTGTAGTAGGTGGTTCGCGCCAGCAGGGGCGAGCGCACAATTGGAATATTTTCTGCGTTCGCAATTTCGCGGATTTTTGCGGCGGTTTCGCCCATGCCTTTGGCAATCAACTCGGGCGCAACCATGCGCTGCTGGTCGTAACGAAACGCGACCGCATAGTGTTCAGGATTGGTAATAATCACGTCGGCGGTCGGTACCGCAGACATCATCCGCGATCGGGCCATCTCACGCTGTACCTGGCGCACGCGAGCTTTCAGATGGGGATCACCCTCTGACTGCTTGTTCTCTTCCTTCACCTGTTGAAGGCTCATGCGCATATTCTTGTTGTGCTGCCAGATCTGGTACGGCACATCCACCGCGGCGACCAGAATCAGCGCACAGCTCACCAGCAAAAAAGTCACACCAACCAGCCAGGCACCGTGAGCGACGCCACTCTCGATTGATTCGTTACCCAGTGCGAGCACCTGTGGTTGAAGCGTTTTAAATACGCTAATGGCAATCACCGCGACCAGCACGAACTTGGCCAATGCCTTCAGCAGCTCAACCAGTCCCTGGGTGCCGAACATCCGCTTTAACCCTTTTGCAGGGCTCAGCCGACTAATTTTGAATCCCAATGCCTTGACACTAAACGACCAGCCACTCAACAGCAGCGGCGCGGTGAATGCCACCAGG
>QNFC01000099.1 GCA_003645395.1 Gammaproteobacteria bacterium | reverse complement strand
CGGCATAGCCTGTCCGCTAGCACTCACTGTGCACTAGACCGGCACTGACCAAAACCCAGGTCGTTAGCCAATGAGGCCGCGACCAGCTTTATCGACAGCCCGTTAAAACCGGAGTCTTGCATCAGAGCTCCTGACTCTGCCGTTCTGTCAGCCTTCTGCGCTATTAGCCTAACCCCATCGAACTGGGCGCACCGCGGGTAAACTAAAATTTGCTATCGCGAAGCTTTGCTGCCCAAACCCTGACCCAGGCCAGGGTCCGCGGCATCACCGCTTTACTGACCTGCCACGACTCATAAAAGCCTGGTTCACTACAGCGATCAGGGCCTGGTTAAGCCGCTCGTCCCTATCGGACTCTGCCGAAGCAAAGTGGCATGTTCAGCTGAGGTAATTACCGCAAGTCTGAAGCGCGCCAGTCTCCTCGAACGATCATGCGTTGATATCCCTCAAGCTCTTCACCCAGGCGCCGACTCATCCCTCAAGTTATATCTTCGCTCCGAAGCGAATGCGAAGACGTATTAAACATAGCAGCACGTTCGGCCTGTCAGCGCAGGCTCCCGCTGCGGGACTTAAAGGGTAGCGCATGAGAAACAACCAACCTGTCACCGACCGTCAGGTCAAACTTAAAGAGGGACAGTTACTTGTCTCGACTACCGATCACCAGGGAAAACTAACCTACGTCAACAAGGACTTTATCGACATCAGCGGGTTTACCCGCAAAGAGTTGATCGGCACGGATCACAACATTGTGCGCCACCCGGACATGCCACCCGCGGCCTTTAAAAGCCTGTGGGACACCGTGAAGGCGCACCGCCCCTGGACAGGAATGGTCAAAAACCGCTGCAAGAATGGTGATTATTATTGGGTTCAGGCCAACATTACCCCCATTCGAGAAGATAACCTGGTCACCGGTTATATGTCTGTGCGCACGCTGCCCACAGCACAACAGGTCACGGAGGCAGAAGAACTCTACCGGGACATCAACGCAGGCAATGCAAAGCTCGGACCATCAAAAAGCATTGCCTGGCTAAAAGGCGTAAGCATTAAGGTTTATATCGGCCTCTATAGCCTCCTCGCGTTAACGCTGGTGATAGGCATCGCCCGTCTGGCCATCTCAGCCCCTGGCCTCGCTTCGTTAGCCCCCGTTCTGGGTTTAGCTGCCTTTTTATTGATTGGCGGTGGGATCTGGCTAGGTAGAACGATTTGTAAACCGATCATGGCTGCACTTAAAACCGTGCGTCAGATAGCCGAAGGTAATTTTTCAGACTGGCTCAACACCGACCGAACGGATGAACTCGGAGAGCTGCTGATGAATATCATATCCACCCAGATCCGCCTGGGCTTTGCACACAATGACCTGCGCCGGCGAACCTGGGAGACCGAACGCGTTCAACAGGCGCTTAACACTGTAAACACCAGCGTGATGATCGCCGATGCCGAGCTAAACATCATCTTCATGAACGACGCAGTAAAAGCGCTGTTCACAGCGGCGGAAGAAGATATTCGTTCCGATCTGCCGAATTTCGACGCCAGCACCCTGCTTGGCTCCAATATCGATCAGTTTCACAAAAACCCGGCCCATCAAAGAGGCCTGCTATCCGGTCTATCTAAAACGTTCACCACAGATATTTCACTCGGGGGCATCTCTTTACGCATCACCGCCAACCCGGTAATCAGCGAACAGGGTGAGCAGATAGGCACCGTTGTCGAGTGGCTGGACCGGACCAAAGAGCTGGCTGTTGAGCAAGAAATTGGTGCCATTATTGACGCATCCCAGGCGGGGGATTTGAGCCAACGTATCGCCATGCAGGGTAAAACCGGTTTCTTCGAAACCATTAGCCGCAGCGTCAACCGCCTGGTTGAGGTTAGTGACCATGTAATCACCGATACGGCCCGGGTGCTGAACGCCATGGCCGCCGGTGATCTGACCCAGAAAATAGACGCGGAATACCAGGGGGCGTTCCGGGAACTTAAGGAAGGGATTAACACCCTTGGAGAGAAATTCACCGGGGTCGTTGGCAAGATCGCTAACGGCGCAGGCGAAGTTCTCGGTGGCGCCCGAGAAATAGCTGCGGGCAATATCGATCTCTCTCAACGCACCGAAGAGCAGGCCGCCAGTCTGGAAGAGACCGCTTCGAGCATGGAAGAGATGACCTCGACGGTACGCCAGAATGCAGATAATGCCCACCAGGCCGACCAGCTCTCAAAAGAAGCCCGAGAACAGGCGGCGCGAGGTGGTGCCGTGGTCACCCAGGCCATTACCGCGATGGAGGAAATATCAACCTCTAGCAAGAAGATCGCCGAAATTATCGAAGTGATTAACGATATAGCTTTCCAGACCAATTTGCTGGCGCTTAATGCTGCAGTAGAGGCCGCCCGTGCCGGAGAACAGGGGCGGGGATTTGCCGTGGTCGCCAGTGAGGTACGTAATCTCGCCCAACGCAGTGCCACCGCCTCCAAAGATATTAAAGATCTGATTGAAGACAGTGTCGCTAAAGTGGGGGAAGGCTCAGAGCTGGTACACAAATCCGGTGAGACGCTGGAAGAGATTAACACCTCCGTGAAAAAAGTCAGCGACATTATTGCTGAAATCGCTGCGGCCAGTCATGAACAATCCGCGGGAATCGAACAGATCAATAAGGCTATCACACAGATGGACCAGATGACCCAGCAGAACGCTGCACTGGTCGAACAGGCCGCCGCGGCCAGTGAATCAGTGGGTGATCAGGCCGAGGGGCTGAACAAGCTAATCAGCTTTTTCAGCGTAAAAGGGGTGGGCGAACATGCCTCTCAACCCGGGGTTGAACGACGCAGTGCCGAACGGCCCTGGCAAAAGCCATCGGCTACGAAAATTCTACCCGAGGCAGAACCAGCTCCACAGTCTGAGAACCTGGTACCGCTGTCTAAAGCGGTGTCTGTAGACGATGATGATGAATGGGAAGAGTTCTAGGTAGCCAACGCAGGTGCATGAGGTCTGCCCATGTCTTTATAAGAAGATAACGGGGCTTAACCTGCGCTAAAACTTGCCGATACCATGGTCAACGCCAAAAAAATGCGGAGGCCCAAACATGCTGAAAAGCCAACATGGCTACCTCTATCGCTCAAACCTTCGGCATGATCGCCCCAAATGATAAATCAGGTATCGCCTACCCATAAAGTCGAACCGTCGTTAAATGGCGATGCACATAATGGCAAAGCTGGAGGTTTTAAGCCGGCTTTTATTGCCGACGATACGAGACTTGATCCGGTCATCCGATTACCCGACCGCTCAACCCAGTATGCAGACTATCTGATGAGTCAAATTCAGCGCCGGCCGGGAAATCTCAACGCCAACTGTTACGAGCTTTTACCGGAACGATTTCAGACCCGGATTGCCCTGACAGCCCCCCTCCCCGAAATTAATAGCGCGCCCTGTTCCAGACTCAAATCATCATTGCTGGACAATTTAACCATTTCAAAAAAGCAGCAACTCGAACCACCTTCGCAGAGCTCACCTATGCGCGAGGAATTACCGGCTCTCAATCGCCGGATTCCCGACCCAGCCGTTTTTCTTACTACGCGTGATTGCCTGGCAGACGCCCTGGCAAATCACCTGGGCTGAACAGAACAAAAATGGGTACAGACTCAAACTTTTTTTCAATCTAGCTAGAACGAGGTGTAATTCATGACATTCCACCCCCCCGAACGGCCGGTGCGATTAGAGCTCGTCGTTGTCGATGAGCGCGTGAGGCAAACATTCGAACTGATGTTCGCCAAAATGGGGAAAGGACACGGAATCATCGTCAACGCTACGGTCTCTGAAGCAAGCATTATTGATATTGACAGCCAGGAGGGTGTGGCCAGGTGGAAAGCGATAATAGCCCGTGCGCCCCAGAGGCCTCTCATCCTTATTTCTCTACGAGAATGGGGGCAGGAGGAGGCACCCGAGTCTGGCGTAACCTTTCTGCAGAAGCCTATAAAGGTCAGCCATTTATTAGCAGTGCTGGCAAATATACGCCGAAAGTTAGATGAGGCAACCGCCTTCGCTCCGCAACCGAGCGGGCCATTTACAGTTCCTGCAACCTCGGCTGAGTCATCAATAGACTTTGATAGTGGAATACCCGTTCCTGAGTTAGTCGTAACGGAAAATATTCACTCGCTCGAGAAAACTGAGATTTTGGCTGCGCCGGTAATGAATCTGGCACCCAAAAATCAAGCACAAACCAGGCAGGTTACCGCTCAACCCCCCAACTCATTAACAAATAGTGGTACTGGAATACCGGTTCCTGAGACAGCCGCACCGGAAAACAATCTCACACTAGAAAAAACTGAGATTTTATCCGCGCCGGTAATCAATCCGGTGCTCAACAATCAAGCACAAACCGACCGAGTTACCACTCACCCCGTTGATCAGGTCAGAGGAACATTGCTTCCAAATGAGACAGAGCAAGGCTCTCGAGCGGCCATTGACAAAAAAATAACGGTTGATTTTAGTGACCTGATCGGTAACCGAACTGACGTCGACATTTCCGATGATGCCGCCGTCAAAGCGTTGCAGATGGATACCCGCGGCTATTTTCTGGATATCGTCAAAGCCGCCTGTAACCATAATCAAAAAGCGCCAGTACGAATTCAGCTATCTGGTGCAGACATGGTAATTGACCCCGAAAACAACCGTGTTACATGCCGCGGCAGCAATGACCTGCGTAGCAAGTGTATGGAACCCATTGCAGCAGATAAAGTCAGCATAACACCGCTCGATTCGCAGCAGCTGCGCGACGTTACTGCCAGCTATAAACAACTGCGGAGTGAACAGATCCACTCGCTACTTTGGCGCCTTGCGCTATGGACGTACCGGGGTCGACTCCCCCAGGGGACCCGCGCCAGAGAGCGAGCTTATCTCGCGCACTGGCCGAACCTGACACGTCTGGCAGAAATCCCTGATGCCATGCGCATAGCCTCGTTGTGGAGCACAAGCCCCATACCGATCTCACATGTAGCAGAAGCACTGAAGATTCCGCAGCGGCACGTATTTGCATTTTACGGTGCAGCCCACGCGATTGGCCTGGCAGGACCCGCCATGCGTGAAGCGGACAAACTGATTGAACCGGCCCTTGTGATTGAGCATCAACATCGTTCGATGTTGTCGAGCATGGCAACCAGGCTGCGCGGCCTCGTGGGCTCTTAGCGATGACAGCGTCAGGCCTTCAACAATTAGAAAGCGGTGAACTGGTAAATGCCCTGCCGCCTGCCAGCATGCTGCAGGAATATCGTATTGACCAGGTATTAGGGGCTGGCGCCTTTGGCATCACCTATCGAGGCACCGATACGCATCTATCTATACCGGTAGCGATCAAAGAATTTTTACCCGGTGACCTGGTCCACCGCGGCCCCACTGGCCAGTTGGCACTTAACGCAGAAGAGCACAGAAAAGTATTTCGCTGGGCTCGCGAGCGGTTTATCGGCGAAGCGCAGGTACTGGCCCAGTTCCGCCACCAGAACATTGTCCGTGCGTCACGCTATTTTACTGCCAACGGCACCGCCTACATTGTCATGGATTATGCCGAGGGCAGCAGCCTTTTTGGTTGCAGCGATTGGCATGGTCAAGACCCTGATGAGCGGCGCCTAATCAAAATAATTCGCCAGATTCTAGAAGGCTTGAAAGAGGTTCACAGAAAAAAATATCTGCACCTGGACATTAAGCCTGGCAACATTTACCTGCGCACTGACGACACCGCCATGCTTATCGATTTTGGCGCTGCGAGAATGGAAATCGGCCAGTCCACCGAGGAAATAGTCAACCTGGTTACGCCAGGTTACTCACCGCCCGAACAGTACAACCCACACAGCTCGTTAGGCCCACCAGCGGACATCTACGCTCTGGGTGCAACGCTCTATCGCTTGATTGGGGAGAACCGCCCCCTATCTGCCAAAAAGCGACTGGCCGGTTTTCAGGCACATGGTCATGACCCGCTGATTCCAGCCATCGAAAGGGGCTGCAATCGGTTTAGCCTCCAATTGTTAGAAATGATCGATACCATGCTCATTCTTGATGTTGGCGCCCGGATCCAGACTATTGACCAGGTGTTAGAGCTACTTCCAGGCACGGTCCACCAACCAACTACTGCCAGCCCTTCACCGCGCGCAACAGTACAGCATAAAGTAGTCTTTGCCGGCCCCTCAGGCGCGGGTAAGACAACGCTAGTTCATACCCTTAGCGATATTCCCGCAGTGACTACCGACGTGAATGCCGGCGATATAACCCTTAAGCGGAAGGATGAAACACTCGTCGCCATGGACTACGGTCTTATGGAACTAGGCAATGGCGAGCGCCTTCACCTATACGGAGCCCCCGGACAGGAACGATTCGATTTCACCTGGGAGATCTTGCGTAACGGCGCACTTGGGCTAGTGCTGCTGATTGATAATTCAGGCCGAGACCCCTTTGCTGATCTGGATCTTTTTCTTCATACATTCGGGGAATTTATTGCAGACGCCGGGCTGGTGATCGGAGTAACCAGAATGGACCTTCGGTCCAGTCCAACCATTGAAGATTATTACGAGCACCTGAAAACCAGGGGCCAACTTCCCT
>QNFC01000098.1 GCA_003645395.1 Gammaproteobacteria bacterium | reverse complement strand
CGTTCCTGCTCGAGAATGCCAGCACGTATTTTGATCATCAGCACGGCGAAGAAAAACAGCGTAAAGGCTATGGCCATGACCAGCAGCGGCACCAGCATGCTCGGGTGCATTGACGGTGCACCGAATTTACTCACGGTGGCGGGTTGGTGCAGGGTTTCCCACCACTCTACCGAGAAGTGGATAATAGGTATATTAATTGCCCCGATCAGGCCGAGCAGCCCGGCTGCGCGGCCCGCCCGTTGACGATCGTCGATAGCGCCGCGCAAGGCGATGGTGCCCAGGTAGAGAAACAACAAAACCAGCTCAGACGTGAGGCGGGCATCCCAAACCCACCAGGCACCCCACATGGGCTTACCCCACAGCGAGCCGGTTGCCAGTGCCAGAAAGGTGAAGGACGCGCCGATGGGCGCTGCTGATGCGGCGACGATATCAGCCAGTTTGATTTTCCAGACCAGATAGATAACGCCGTTAACGGCCATGATCATGTAGGCCATCATCGACAGCCATGCGGCGGGTACGTGTACAAAAATAATGCGGTAGCTGTCGCCTTGCTGATAGTCAGCCGGGGCGACTACTAACCCCTGCCAGGAGGCCCACGCGAGCATTATTAGTGCTGGAATGAGCAGCCAGGGCAGTAGTGCACCGGCGATCGGGTAGAAGTGTTTCGCCGACGAAAGCTTGTGCCAGTATTCTTTAATTAGGGACATGGAATTATAGGTTTGGGGTTAAGGGCAAGGTGGTCAGTCGATGGATATACGTAGGGCGGTGGCGACTGCCCAGGGTGAGAACAGCAGACTCACCACGGCAAGCGCGCCGAGCAATGAGAGATGCGCCGCCGGGCTTTCACCAAACTGGACGGCGTAAACCGCGCCGCTGCCAAACACCAGTGTGGGCACATAAAGCGGCAACACCAGCAGTGCAAGCAGTGCGCCGCCACGACTGGCCAGCGTCAGCGCCTCGTTAATTGCCCCTAACACCAGCAGTACTGGTGTGCCGATTGCTAACGAGGCCAGCAGCACAGGTAGCAGGTTGTAGTCTAACCCAAAGCTTTCGGCCAGCAGCGGCGTGACTAGCAGGATGGGCAACCCGGTTTGTAGCCAGTGCGCCAGCAACCGTGCGCCAATAAGCAGAAACAGCGGGCAGGGCAGCAGCAGCAGCTGGTCAAGGTAGCCATTGTCCAGGTCAGCCCGAAAGAGTTTGTGCAGCGAGAGTAGCACTGCCAGCAGGGCGGCTATCCAGATTGCGCCGGGACCGATTTTGACGAGCAGTTGCGGGTCAGCGCCCAGCGCTAACGGAAACAGCGTGCCAACGATTAAATAGAACACCACCGGGGCGAGCGCATCGCCGGGCTGGCGAAACGCCCCGAGCATTTCGCGGGCAAACTGTTTGCGAAGGGCGCAGAGCATCATCGAATCACCCCAGCCGCAGTTCAGCGATACCGCCCAGCGCAGACGATAAATTCTGGTGAGAGGTTATGATCAATATTCCGGCGTTCTGCAGGTGCTCCGCGCAGAGTGATTCGACCATCTTGATGCCGGCGGTATCCAGCGCGGCCAGCGGTTCATCGAGTATCCAGCAACTGGCTTCGGCGGCCAGCAGGCGAGCGAGAATGAGTCGCCGGCGCTGCCCCTGCGACAGATAACGGGCCGGCAGGTCAACGCAACGCTCTAGCCCGACCTGCTGCATGGTTTCTACCAGTGCGGCATCGGTGGTGGTGCGTGGCAACAGGTAGCGCAGGTTTTCCAGCGCGGTGAGGTCGCCGCGCAGGCCAAATTGATGGCCCGAATAGGCGAGGTGTCGGTAATACTCCTCGCGGCAATCGCGAATGTTCTGACTGCCCCAGCTAACCTGGCCTTGCTCAGGCTCACTGAGCCCGGCCAGAATTCTTAACAGTGTGGTTTTGCCGCTGCCGTTCGCGCCGGTGATACGCATTGCTTCGCCAGGGCCGAGCGAAAATGTCACTCCGCGGAATAGCAGTCGCTCGCCACGCAGCGCGGCCAGGTTTTTAGTGGATATCATTAGAATAGTACCCGGTCTCTCATTGCCATCGATCTGTATCGATGTAGTGTCGCGGTACTAATGGTTGTTCGCACAAAAGGTCTTCTGCCTGCTGGTTGTCGTGTATGGTCATGCGGGCTCCAGGCGGGGCCCGGGTGCAGAGTTTTGTCAGAATTTGCCCGCAGGGGCTAGTGTACAATCTGCGCCGCTTTCGCCGTGCAGTTTTTAGCGCATAGTCAGCGGTTTTTTCCTATGTCTACACACACTTAAAGAGGGCGCTTATGCCGTGGATTGAACTGGGCCACCTCTGTGCCTGGCTGGCACTGGTGCTGGCATTTGTGCAGGCCACGGCGCCCATTGTTGCGCGAGTGAGTAATCAGCCGTTTCTCGGCGAGATATCAGTGCGCGTGGCGCCACTGGTTGGTTTGTTGGTGCTTGTAGGCGCGGCAACTTTGGTTAATGCGTTTGTCACCGATGATTTTTCGGTGGCGTATATTGCTCATTATTCCAATAGTCAGCTGCCTCTACTCTATAAAGTCACCGCGTTTTGGGGTGGGCACGAAGGGTCACTCTATCTCTGGCTCACGGTGCTAGCCGGGTATACGACGGTCGTTGCCTGGCAGGGGCGCCGGCGCATTCCTGAACATTTGCCACTGGTGTTGGCCGCCCAGGGGTGGCTGTTGGTAGGGTTTCTTGGCCTGATTCTATTCCTGTCGTCACCCTTCGAACGGTTGCTAATGGTGCCGCTGGACGGCCGCGAGCTCAATCCCCTGTTGCAGGACCCGGGCATGGCGTTTCATCCGCCCATGCTCTATCTCGGTTATGTCGGTTTTTCGGTGCCGTTCGCGTTTGCCATGGCGGCGCTGGCCAGTGGCTGGCGCAGCGATGAATGGGTGCCGCTGGTGCGCCGCTGGGTGCGAGTGGCCTGGCTGTTTTTAACCACCGGAATTGTGCTTGGTGGCTGGTGGGCCTATTACGAACTGGGCTGGGGTGGCTATTGGGCGTGGGATCCGGTTGAAAATGCATCGTTTATGCCCTGGTTGACGGGTACCGCGCTGTTGCATTCGATAATGGCGCAGGATCAACGGCGCATGTTGCCGCTATGGAATCTGTTTCTGATTATCACCACCTTCCTGCTATCGCTGCTGGGTACGTTTCTGGTGCGCTCGGGCATTCTCTCTTCGGTTCACGCCTTTGCGGTCGATCCGGGGCGGGGCAGCTATATTCTGGTGTTTATGGCGCTGGTGATTAGTGTCGCGCTGGTGCTGGCCTTCTGGCGCAGTGATTCCCTGCACGGCGAGCCGCGACCGACGGCATGGATCTCGCGGGAGTCGGGTATTTTGCTGGGCAATGCGCTGTTCACCGCCTGTTGTGTCATGGTATTTCTGGGCACGCTCTACCCGCTATTTCTTGATCTTTCCATGAACCAGAAAATTACTGTGGCGGCACCCTATTTTAATGGTGTGGTGGCACCGGTGATGCTGGTGATGCTGGCGCTGATGGTGATCGCACCATTGCTGCCCTGGCGTAAAATCGCGCCGGGCAGGTTGTGGGCTAAAACCAGAGTGATGCTCATCGCTGCCAGCGTTGCGGCGCTGTTGGCTACCCTTGTCTGGCCGGGACACTGGCAGGTTGGTTTTACTGCGGGGTTAGCGGCTGCGCTGATAGTGACAATAGTTGAAGACCTCTATCGCCGACTGGCAGTGAGCCGAGCAGCCAATGCCGGCGGATTGCTCACGGTGCTGCGGGTTGACAGTCGTCACTTCGCCGCGACGGCGGCACATGTTGGTGCGGTGGTGATTGCTGCCGGGTTAGTCGGTTCTGGGCTGTTTCGAAGCGAGCAGTCACTAGTCATGGCGCCGGGTGACCGGCTGGAAATTGCCGGTGAAACTGCTGAGTTAATCGGTATCGAGAATCTATCGGCCGATAACTATCACGCCGTTCAGGGCGTGTTCTGGTTAGTTGAGCGTGGGGTGGAGTTGCGCCCGGAAAAACGCCGCTACCCGGCGAGTGGCACGGTGACCACTGAAGCCGCCATTGACTCGACCCTGGCCCGAGATTTTTACCTGGTGCTGGCACAAAAGGAAGAGAACGGCTGGGGGGTTCAGGTTTATATCAACCCGCTGGTACAGCTGATCTGGTTGGGCACCGGCATTCTACTGGTGAGTATGCTGATGCTGCTGTTTCGCAGGCGGGCGATCCGGTGAGGAGGAGTCTGTCGTGAGTGGACCATTGTGAGCGGGCGCCGCTGGGCAATATTGCTACTACCGGTAGTCGTCGCGTTGGGGGTGGTGCTGTTTCTCGGGTTGAGTCGAAATCCGACGGAAATCCCCTCGCCGCTAGTGGGTAAACCGCTGCCAGCGATATCCGGCGTTGATTTACAGGGAGAACTGCGGCAGTTGCCGATTAGGGGCAAACCGATGTTGCTGAATGTCTGGGCGTCGTGGTGCAGTGCTTGCGTCGCCGAGCACGCGGTCATTGTGGCGGCGGCGAAGCGATACTCGGATAAAATCGATTTTGTTGGCGTGAATTATCGTGATAAACAGCCTGACGCGCAGCGCTGGCTCGCCCGGCTGGGTAATCCGTATGCCTGGTCATTGAATGATTCGAATGGTCGAGCTGGCATTGAGCTGGGCGTATACGGCGCACCAGAAACCTATTTTATTGACGCTCAGGGAGTGATTCAGGATAAGAAAATCGGCCCGCTTAACGAGACAGAGTTACGTGATAAATTACATGAAATATATGGAATTAACTAATTGAAAATAAAGATTATTATATTTCAATTTATATTTGTCTTTAGTGTGAGCGCCATTGCTGAGCTGGTTCACGAGCCGGCTCGCGATCGAGAGATTCTTGATATAGCGTCGCAGCTACGCTGTGCGGTGTGTCAGAGCCAGTCAGTGGCGGAGAGCAATTCCGACCTGGCCAACGACATGAAGGCGATTATTGGCGAGCAGTTGGACGAGGGTGCTTCGTCGGCTGCAATTCTTGACTATTTTGTCCAACGTTACGGTGACTACATCCTGATGAAGCCGCGGACTGATGGAGTGGGCTGGCTACTCTGGTGGTTTCCCGTAGCCATTATTGGTCTGGTACTGCTGCTGGTTTTCTGGCAAATCAGGGCGCGGGCAGCCGCATCAGGCGTCCCCTCAGCGGTGGATAGTGATGCCCACACTTTAGACGGTGATCAGCGGCAGCGGCTGCAGCAGTTGCGAGACCGTCAACCATGACCGCATTAATTATTGCTGGCCTGGTCGTCGCGCTGTTGGCGGCGCTAGTCGCGGCACGGCCGCTAAACGATAAAGCAGGCACAGACGAAGCACTGTTATCTTTATGCGAGCGCCGTGACACCCTCGAACGGCAGATTGCGGCGACAACCGGTGACCGCCGGCGCGGTGATATCGACCCGGCCTTTGCCGACGATGAACAGGGGCGGCTGGAACTGGAATTGTTGCAGGTGCTTGAAGGGATCGCGGCGGCGGATAAATTAGCTGAGACCTTACCGGCGAAATCCGGTCATTCGCTAACGCGCGCGGGCGCATTATTTTTGCTCATGGTCGTTATTGGTGGCGGGCTCTATTACCAGAGTCAGCAGCAGTGGTGGCAGGCAAATTTAAATGACCAGATTACTCAGGAGCAGCCGGCGGCCAAGGCGGGTGTTCCGATGTTGGCTAATGGTCAGCCAGATATTGACGCCATGGTAAAACGATTGGCAGCCCGGTTAGCGGATCAGCCCGACGATGGGGCCGGCTGGAAGCGTTTAGGCCGTTCGTATTATGTGATGAAGCGGTACGAAGAATCTGCCGATGCCTACGCTAAAGCCGCCGCATTGCTGCCGGAAGATTACACCCTGATTCAGGGCTATGCCCTGTCGCGTCTGGCGCAGGAGGCGGAGCAGCAACGGGAAGTTCCTTTGGCACCGTCTATTGATGTGATGGTCAATGAATTGCGGCAGCGGGTCGAGGCGAATCCAGACGATGTCGACGGTTACCGGGCGATGGCGGCGATTTATGTGATGGTCTCCCGGCGGGGTCTTGCCGCAGAGATGTATGAGCAGAGTCTGCAGCGCGATCCCGGTGATCTGGACGTAGCAGTGGCTGCTGCGGCCAATCAGTTTGTCATTGCAGAGGGGGAGAGCACTGCGGCGGTTGACCTGGCCTATGAGCGTGTGGCCATGCTCAACCCGTCCGCCAGGTCGGTGATTTGGTATCGCGGTTACGTGGCCTACCACGCCGGGCAGTGGCAGCAGGTACTTGATTACTGGCAACCGTTGTTAGAACAGTTGCCAGAAGAGAATGCCGATGGCCAGCGTATCGCGGAGGCGGTAGCAGAGGCGCGGGCGCATCTGCTGGAGGGTGACGAATAAAAGCGCAGTAAAAAAACACCGCATGGTTTGCAAGAAACCATGCGGTGTTTTTACGATTACGGCGATGCTTAATCGTGCGCGAGTTTGTCGGCATTAACTGGTCAGTAAATTCAATCCGTAACTACTGGATTGGCATCTCACCGTTTAACAGTCACTCGATCGTTTAACTACCAACAGGCATGTTCATGATGAGGTAATAGCCAGCCGCACAACCGACGATCGCGCCAACAATAAAGCCAATAACGAGGCCGCCCATGAACGAACCACCGCTACTTCTGGTAGTG
>QNFC01000097.1 GCA_003645395.1 Gammaproteobacteria bacterium | reverse complement strand
TCACCCAGGAAAAACGCCTGCCCAAACCGCGCTGGATTCGGGCTAAAGCACCCACCGGCCCCGTATTTAACCGGGTAAAAAACCTGTTGCGGGAGCAGCAACTGCATACGGTTTGCGAAGAAGCCTCTTGCCCCAACATTGGCGAATGCTTTAGCAAAGGCACGGCTACCTTTATGATTCTGGGTGATAAATGCACTCGCCGCTGTCCGTTCTGTGACGTCGCCCACGCCCGGCCTGATCCGATCGATGAAGCTGAACCCGCCCAGCTGGCAGATACCGTTGCCACCTTGCAATTGAACTACCTGGTCATCACCTCGGTAGATCGGGATGACCTTAAAGATGGCGGCGCCGGACATTTCGCCAACTGTATTCAGGCAATCAGACAACGAACACCGAACACCAGCATCGAAATTTTAGTGCCGGACTTTCGCCGTCGCTCCGAAACTGCTCTGGGATTACTGACCGCATCACCACCGGACGTGTTTAACCACAACCTTGAAACCGTGCGGCGACTCTATAAAGCTGTACGGCCCGGTGCCGACTACGAGGGTTCATTGCAGTTATTGCAGGCTTTTGCCCAACTGCACCCAGAAGTACCAACCAAATCCGGGCTGATGCTCGGGGTCGGCGAAACTGATGAAGAGATCATTGAAGTCATGGCCGACTTGCGCGCCCACTCGGTGACCATGTTAACTATCGGCCAGTATCTGCAACCCACTCAGCACCATCTGCCGGTGCTGCGTTATGTCGAGCCGGCACAATTTGACCGTTTTGCAGAAATCGGTAAATCCATGGGATTTTCTAACGTCGCCTCGGGTCCAATGGTGCGATCCTCTTATCACGCTGACCTGCAGGCGAGTGGCCAACCCGTTAGCCAGCCAAATCTATCCTGAATTTTAAGTCGGAGTACTTTATGCAATTTGTTCGCCGTTCTGTCGCGACCCTCACCATGATTACCGCTCTTGTCAGCGGCTGCACCACGACCAACCCCTATACCAATGATCAACAAACCAGTAACGCCGCCAAAGGTGCCGGCATTGGCGCTGTCACTGGTGCGGTCGTCGGCCTGCTCGCCGGTGACAGCCACGAAGCGGCGCTGATCGGCGCGGCGGTGGGCGCAGCTGCAGGCGGTGGTTACGGCCACTACATGGATAAACAGGAGGCGCAACTGCGCCAGCAACTCCAGGGCACCGGCGTCAGCGTCAGTCGCTACGGCGACAGTATCATTTTGAATATGCCTGGCAACATTACTTTCGCTAGTGGCAAGGCCAACATCAACGCAGGCTTTTACCCAGTGCTCGATTCGGTGGCTCTGGTACTAAAGGAGTTCAATAAAACCCGGGTAGACGTGACCGGCCATACCGATAGTACTGGCAGTGACCAGTTCAACCAGATCCTCTCGCAGCAACGCGCCAGCGCCGTGGCCCAGTATTTGATGAGCCGGCAACTACCCGCGCAACGCTTTGTCATTCGCGGCGCGAGTAAAAACCAACCGATTGCTGATAACAACACAGCGACCGGCAGGGCCGCGAATCGTCGGGTAGAAATTACGCTGGTGCCGACACAATAAACCAGGCCAGTAAAGCCCTGAACAGCTATGAGCTATTTCAAAATAGAATCAGCCGCTTCCGCGATCCCCGACAACTAAAAAAGCGTGGTCGCGGCTTTCGCCACATTGGCCGTTACGGTGCGTTCAGCATCGTTACACCACCATAGCGCTGGGCTGCCAGTTGTAACCGCTCGGGGGTACCCACATCCAGCCACCAGCCGGGGTGACGGTTTCCACTGATCGTCTCCCCCCCCGCCAACGCTGCGTAGATCAACGCCCCCAATTGTGCTTCGTCGGAATTTTGTATCAGCGATGGGTGGAAAACCCCACACCCGGCATAGGTCAACCGCTCACTGCTACCCGCCACTAATCTGCCATCGACCAACCCGAAATCCCCATCAGGATTGTGATCTGGGTTATCTACCAGCAACAGGTGCGCCATGGCCGTGGGTATTCGTTTCGATTCCGCAACCAAGGCCGCAAAATCGATATCACCGGCCACATCACTGTTAACGACCAAAAACGGCTGCTTGCCCATCAGGGGTAACACTCGGCGCACACCGATGGCTGTGCCTAGCGGTAACGAACCCTCTTCGCTCCACTCAATGGTTGCACCCCAACCGCTGCCATCGCCGAAATAGTCACGAATTTTCTCGCCGTGCCAGGCAAGATTGATCACTAAATCAGTAAAACTGGCGGCAACAAGCCGTTCGATTAGCCGCCCTATCAGCGGCTTGCCAGCGACCATTAACATCGGCTTGGGTAGTTCGTCAGTCAACGACCCCATGCGCTTACCCCGACCTGCCGCCAGAATCATCGCTTTCATGATTACTGCCTAACGCCCTGCTTGTTTAACCAATCGAGTAACTCTGCCAGAGGGCCGCACCGGTCCGCCTGTTCCGCCAGGTACTCAAAACAGCGCGGAATATCCGCCAGGTAACCCGGTTTACCGTCTCGATGATTTAGCCGAGCAAAGATGCCGATGGCTTTCATGTGACGTTGCACGCCCATTAGATCAAACCAGGTCAGAAACCGGTCGAAATCCGGCAATTGAGGTGCCAGTGCAGTTTGCTGCAGTTGATCAAAATAGTCTGCCACCCACCCCTCAACCCGTTCACGCGGCCAGCAGACGTAACAATCCTTTAGCAACGAAACCAGATCATAGGTTAGCGGGCCAAGTACTGCGTCCTGAAAATCGAGAATGCCAGGATTCGGCTCACACACCATCAAGTTGCGACTGTGATAATCACGGTGGACCCAAACCTGGGGTTGTGCGAGGGCATTGTCGATCAGTATCTCCGCCAGCGGCTGCAAACAGAAATCTGCCTCCGCCGGCGTCAGGTTTAACTCCCGGCCCAAATACCAATCTCGGAATAACGCCAACTCGGTCTGCATCATTTGTCGGTCAAACCTTGGCAGTCCGTCAGTTGGCAGCGAACCGATAATCCGCAACGCTGCCAACGCATCGCCGTAAAGTCCGTCCGCGCTTTCACTGGTTAATTCGTCGAGGTAAGGACGCAGACCGAAATCTTCCAGCAATAAAAATCCGCGCTCCAGGTCTTCGGCAAAAATCTCTGGCGAATGCAATCCCGCAGTGCGCAGCTGTCTGCCAATCGCCACAAACGGTACGCACGATTCCTTATCCGGCGGGGCATCCATCACGATACGGGTGTCGTGATCGGTTATCAGCCGAAAGTAACGGCGAAAACTGGCATCCGCCGAGGCGATTTCGAGCCTGTAACCTGGTTCCGAACCGAGGGCAGTTATCCACTCTGTTATGGCTATTTTTCGATTATCTGACACTCAAATCCTTTATAGAACCACGCATTCAACGTTCACATAATTTGACTAATTATCGCACTGATTCTGATCGCAACCCGCAGGGTTAGCAGACCCGCTCAGCTGCCTTCTTCGCATTTAAAACAACAACACCCACCTGACACGATAGAATAGCTTTTCTTACCTAATTCACTAGATCAACAAAGCCTACAGATGCTTATTTTTGAACTCAGCGCAGCCGGCCGCATCAACGCCGCCCAGTCAAGTGGCCTGGTTACCGGCCAGCCCGACACAATCACTAACGACATACCCCCCGAATTATTACGCGGCGAATTAACCGGGTTACCGGAGGTTTCCGAACTACAAGCCGTGCGCCATTACACCCGGCTATCGCAGCTGAATTTTTCTATCGACACCCAGTTTTACCCGCTGGGCTCGTGCACGATGAAATACAACCCGCGGGCCTGCAACACCCTGGCATCGCTACCCGGTTTTCTGGATTTGCACCCCCTGGCACCCGCCGAGACCCGTCAGGGTTATCTACAGTGCATGTTTGAACTGCAGCAGATGCTCGGCGAAGTTACTGGCATGGCCGGTTTTTCACTCACCCCACTGGCCGGCGCCCAGGGTGAGTTTGCCGGCATTGCCATGATTCGCGCCTACCACCGCGGCCGTGGTGACGACCTCCGTAGCGATATTCTGGTGCCCGACGCTGCCCACGGCACCAATCCAGCTAGCGCCGTCATGTGCGGTTACAAAGTTAAAGAGATTCCCACCGACACCGACGGCAATGTTGACCTGGAAGCACTGCGCGAGCAGGTGGGTCCACAAACCGCAGGATTAATGCTCACCAATCCCTCAACACTGGGTGTGTTCGAACAGCAAATCAGCGAGATGGCGCAGATTGTCCATGAGGCCGGTGGCCTGCTTTACTATGACGGCGCCAACCTCAACGCCATTCTCGGCAAGGTCAAACCCGGAGACATGGGTTTTGACGTTATCCATATCAACCTGCACAAAACCTTTTCCACCCCCCACGGCGGGGGTGGCCCGGGCGCAGGACCCGTCGGCGTGAATAAGCGGTTACTGCCACACCTGCCCATTCCCTTTGTTATCGAATCTGCTAGCGGCTTCAGGCTCACTGACGAACAGGATTGTCCGCAGACCATGGGCCGGCTGTCAGCCTTTGCCGGCAACTCGGGAGTGTTGCTACGCGCCTACATTTACATGCGCTTGCTCGGCCGCGAAGGCATGGTGCGGGTGGCCGAATTTGCCACCTTAAATGCTAATTACCTGCTGAAACGGCTGGAAGAAGCCGGATTTGAGGCCGCCTTTCCCCATCGGCGGGCCAGTCACGAATTCATCATCACCCTGCGCCGCCAGGCCAAAGAGCTGAAAGTGACTGCGCGGGATTTTGCCAAACGACTGCTCGATTATGGTATTCATGCACCGACCACCTATTTCCCCATGCTGGTGCCGGAATGTCTGTTGATTGAACCGACGGAGACCGAAGACAAAGCGACCCTCGACAGCTTTATTAATGCCATGATCGCCATCTGGAAAGAAGCAGAGGAAGACGCTGAGCTGCTACAAACCGCCCCACATACCTTGCCGGTGACCCGTCTTGACGAGACTCGCGCTGCCAAGCAACTTGACCTGATCTGGCAACCCTCCACCACCCCATCGACTAACTGAGAATCCTATGTCAGCACTAATTTGTGGTTCCTACGCCTACGACACCATCATGGTGTTTCAGGATCATTTCAAAAATCATATCCTGCCAGACCAGGTGCATATTCTAAATGTCTCGTTCCTGGTGCCAACTATGCGCAAGGAGTTCGGCGGGTGTGCCGGCAATATCGCCTATAACCTGAAACTAATTGGTGGCGATCCGCTGCCCATGGCCACCGTCGGCAACGATTTTCTACCCTACCGCGAGTGGATGGCCAGCCACGGCATTGATGATCGCTACGTTACCCTCGCCGAGGGCACCCACACCGGCCAGGCGTTCATCACCACCGACCTCGACGACAATCAAATCACCGCTTTCCACCCTGGGGCCATGGGCGAATCCCATAACAATCAGGTGGGAGATGCAACGGAGGCCACCATTGGGATCGTCTCCCCCGATGGTCGTGACGGCATGATTGAGCACGCGGCCCAATTTGCCGCAGCGGGCGTGCCCTTTGTTTTTGATCCGGGCCAGGGGCTGCCGATGTTCGGCGGCGAAGAGTTGCTGACTTTTATTGACCAGGCCACCTGGGTGACCCTTAATGACTATGAGTCAAAAATGTTGCTGGATCGAACCGGGCTTACCGAAGAAGAACTGGCAGACCGAGTCGACGCACTGATTATCACCCGTGGCGGTGAGGGCTCAACTATTCACGCCGAGGGTTCAACAGTGATTATTCCCGTCGTGCCCGCCAGTACCACCGCCGACCCCACTGGCTGCGGCGACGCCTACCGAGCTGGCATTCTGTTTGGGTTAATGAATGAGCTGGACTGGGCCACCACCGGCAGAATCGCCTCCCTGCTCGGCAGCATAAAAATCGCCAGCGAAGGCACGCAAAATCATCATTTCACTGCCGCTGAGTTTGAGCAGCGGTTTTTAGAGGTGTTTGAATACAGCTACTGACCGCTAATTTGATAACAGCCGGGGAAAAGGCTATGGAAAGCCAGCACCGGTGGACGTACGCTGACTGCGCGGTTCAGAATTTTCCCCGACGCTGCAGGGATCAAAAAATTTGAGCTAGACCGGTCTAACCAGATGCGACTCCTTGTCACTCTCATTTCGCCTGCACATTGTTGGAATGCTAGACCCCATCACGCTTAATTTAATTAGCATTGCCCCTTAACTTAAGGCCTCCTTCGCGTAAACCCCGTATGCAACAGTCAGCCTATCTGCCCTTCGTTGACGGCCTGCGAGCCATTGCCGTCCTGTTTGTTGTTATTTACCACACTGATCTGGGACTGCTACCTGGTGGCTTTGTCGGGGTGGATGTTTTTTTTGTGATATCCGGTTACCTGATCACCAATCACTTAGCTAAGCAGATACACGACAACTCCTTTACATTCCGGGGCTTCTACACTCGGCGAATTCGCCGGCTGATACCCGCTTATGCGGCGGTGTCGTTGACCTCTTTGGTTGCAGGCTATTTTTTGCTCCTACCCAAAGATTACGTTTACCACGTAAAACTGGTTGGGCTCGCCTTTCTCTCAGTCGGTAATTTTTACATCTCTAATACTACTGGAGGTTATTTTGCGCCCCAGTCGGAAGAGATTCCCTTCCTCCATACCTGGTCCCTGGCGGTAGAGGAACAGTATTACCTGGTTTGGCCATTACTACTGCTA
>QNFC01000096.1 GCA_003645395.1 Gammaproteobacteria bacterium | reverse complement strand
TTCGGGATGAGAAGTGAAACCTGGATTGTGGCACGACGGCGATTTTTGAACCCGGGCATGGGGTGATAGGTTGAGGCTGGCGATGCACCGCAGTAGTGCGAAATGCTCACTATTATCTTTCAACCCGCCCGGTCTGCCATGAACTGAGGTCGTCAAGTTGATTACCGCTAATCTCCCATAAAACAGGGGTGGGAGAGCTTCTACAAGTCTGACTAGATACTTCGCATAAGACCTCGGTTAAGCAAGGTTTTCAGCATTCGCGCCAGTGGCTCGAAATTTTCCGGCCCTCAATCTAACGAGAATTTTGATTTAGTGGTAAATGGACTAAATCGCGAAGCTTACTTTGAGCGGGCGAAAACCAAGCAGTCGACGGATAGCAGGTTAACGAGCATGAGCTTCGTACCACCATCAATATTTGATGAAAGCGCAGGGCAATACCCGCAACAGTTAAATGTGGCTCAGTTTTATCTGTTGTTTGATGGGTTACGTTTAGTTCGTGAGTTGGTCGCCCTGTTTAAAATGGTGCAACGATTCCGTGGCGCGAGCATTGCCTGGGCTGGGGGCGATGTTAAATTTCAGCTAACCAGTATGCAGCTGGCTGATGAACTGGCTCGTAATCGATACATTCTTGAGTGTTTTCGGACCACTCAAAATGACATTTTGCCGCTGGAGGATTGGCAACAACTCCATGGTGACCTTAATTTTATTCTCAGCAATAATCGAGCTCGGCGATATCTGGAGAATTTCGACCACAAGACAGCGTTACTGAAATGATTCAGCGCGTCGCAAGCGACCGAAATTATTTTGCCGTCAGTGTGGAAAATACGGAAAGGGAGGGGGCCAAGCGCTGCTTTGCGAGTGCTGATGATGACCGTAAGCTGATTAAGCTGGTGTTTGTAGAAATACTGCAGTTCACTGAAACGATGGGGCGGCTCAGGGGGATGGCGACCTATGTGAGTGTTGTTGCTGACCCGAATCCAGTGTTAATGGACCAGCTAAAAAATATTGATTCAGCTATCCATCGCGAACTTGATTACTTCCGCCACTGCGCTAGCAGTTTTCAGCACTATGCTTTAAAGGGTATTCCGTCGTTGGTTGTACGTCAGGTAAATGAGACGCAGTTGTTACAGTTGATCGGGCTCATCAAAGATGGGCTGGTTAGCCAGAGTATCGAGAAACCCGATAGCCAGCAGTTGTTTAGATTGGCAACCGAGGTTATCGATGTCCATCTGCGGATTGTTGAGGAAACGCTTGATTACCTGACCAGTAAAATCCAGCATAATCTGCAGGCGGGGCGACCGGAGCAAAAGTGACTGCGGTTTTTTTTTGCGGCAAATCGAATAATGAAATTGAGTTCCAGAGTAATTCAGACCGCCAGAGCGATGAACCGGCTGGGCATCAACATTGGTTCTTCAGGCAATGTCAGCGCCCGCCAGGGAGATGGGTTCCTAATCACGCCAACCGGCATGAACTACGCTGATCTCGCCGATGCAGACCTGGTATTAATGTCTGCAGAGGGTGACGTAATCGCAGGGTCAAGGCGCCCTTCCAGCGAGTGGCTTTTTCACCTCGATATTTATGCTCGGCGTGCAGAGTTTGGCGCTATTGTGCATGTGCATTCCCGTGCTGCGACAGCGCTGGCCTGTTTACGTGAGCCGATCCCTTCATTTCACTACATGGTTGCCAGTGCCGGTGGCACGGATATCCGTTGTGCCGAATATGCGTTATTTGGTACGCAGGAGCTCTCCGCCGCCGTGCTCGTGGCTTTACATGAGCGTCGGGCTTGCCTGCTGGCGAACCACGGTCTGGTTGCCTGCGGGGTTGATTTGCCTGCTGCACTGGATCTGGCGGTTGAAGTCGAGCAGTTGGCCACTCAATACCTGTTGGCTCGGCAATCTGGCCAGCCGGTATTGTTGACCGAGGGTGAAATGGCTGAGGTGATGAAGAAGTTTGCCGGTTATGGCCAGCAGCCATCAGGGACGGACTAAACATAGCGTAAGACGGGGCTGCTAGTTTTTAGCTCACGGGTATAATCGCCGGATCGCCGGATTGTTGGGGGGGTTGCGTCGTTCTGGCGAAACTTAATCCTCCCTTCCCTGACTGCCGCTGAACCGATAATTTGGCATTTTCGGTTCAACACTAATTTACCTCCCCCAGCGAGGTGTTGACTCTAAGCCAGCACTTGTCGCTTTCATCACACTATTTCGAGAGCCCCCGGCAATGTATGACGCCTTGATTCCCGTAGCGCTGACGATGTTAGCCGGTTATGTCTGGCAGCGCGTTGAACCGGGAGGGCTCGATGCTCAAACCGTGGCGAATGTACTTAATCAGTTGTTATTGCGTCTGTTTGCACCGGTACTGATTTTTGCTGTGCTAGTGCGGGCTGAGCTGGGTATGGAGGTTGTGGCCATTCCTGTTGCCGGTGTCGCTTCTATTCTGGCGGGTGTTGGTTTTAGTGTGCTGTTTTATGGATACCTTGGCCGCAAAATTAACCTGTCACGGCAGCGTCAGGGGTCATTAGTACTAGCGTCATCATTTGCTAACGGCAGCCTGGCGCTACCGGTTTGCATGGCTCTGTTTGGTGAAGCCGGTATGAAAGGTGCCATGCTGTTTGATCTGCTGGCTACGGTGCCGATGATCTGGACCCTGGGGGTGATGATTGCCATTTGGTATAGCGGTGGCAGCTTAGCGCCCGGTGGATTGGGCCGAGAGATGCTACGGCTGCCGCCACTATGGGGGGTCGCAGCAGCGCTGCTGGTGAAGGCGTTGGGAATCGAGGTGCCGGAGGTGGCGCTGGATGCAGGTTGGAATTTTGGCCAGGCGGGAATTCCGTTGATGGTGTTTATCATTGGCCTCTCATTGCGCATTGATCAGCTGCGCCATGTTGGGTTGTTAGCGCCGGCACTGGCTATTCGGTTATTGGTGGCGCCGGCAGTAGGTCTGCTGGTCGGCTGGGTGCTGTCGGTTGATACCCAGACCTTGACAATTACAGCGCTGGCGATGGCTTCAGCCAGTCCGGCAGTCGGCATTTTGTTGACTTATCGATACGAGCTCGATGCACCGCTTTACGGTGCAGCGCTGTCGTTGTCGATGGTTGGCTATATGGTAATTGCGCCGTTATACCTGATGTTTCTGTAGCAGTTGATTCAGTAGGGGGATGGGCGATGAGCAAGGCGATGGATTATTTGTTGCAGACGCGTGGCGAAGCTATGGGGTCTTATTTCAAATTCCTGAAGCAGGCCGGGAGTAATCTCGACCCGAAAACCCGTGCCCTGGTGTCGCTACTCGGCAAGGTTCATGCGCAGAGCGAATCAGGCTTGCGCCAGTATCTGCCGCGGGCGCTGCGCGACGGCGCTACCGCAGCAGAAGTCATTGATGTGCTGCTGTTTTCGCTACCGATGCTGGGGCTTACCCGCATTAACTGGGCGATTGAGATCATTCTCGAAATGAATATCCCCGAATTTTCGCCGGAGTTACTTGATCGAGAACCCGAATGGCATCGGTTAACGGCGGTGGATGAATTGCCACTGGATCAACCGATTTGCCTACAGGTGGCGGGGAGGGCGGTTTTCGTGCTGCGTGACTCGGAGCAGATAGCTGTTTACGACAGTCGTTGTCCCCACCAGGCAACCAATATTCCCCAACAAGGCCTGGCCGGAAAAACTCTCACCTGTCCCCAGCACAATTGGGTGTTTGATTTGCAAACCGGTGATTGCGTTGCTAACGGAAACCGGCCTTTACAGCGTGTTGTTTCGCGGGTAATTGATCGGCAGGTAGACGTCTTTTTCTGAGTGCCCGCTTTGCAGGGCTCTCTGCAGGCGTAGATATTTTCCGCGAGGCAGGCTTTAGGCCCAGTGATTCTCGCCGATTAGGAAGGGCGCAGGATCACTATTGTGGCTGCGTAACCGAGTTTTTGTGTGCTGACTTTGTGCCAGGGTTGACCCTATACGCGAATTTCAGACGCCCTTTCTGACGAGTATCGACGAATCATTTAATGAGCTTCGCCCTCCCCGATTTCATCAGCGCAGATGAGCTGCTCGACCAGCAGCCAGATCTGCTATTAATGGCTGACCTGCAAGGCAGGGTTGTGTTCGCCAACCTGTTTTCTCGCCAATTCTGGGGACTAAAAGCCCGCAAGCTTAAAGACCAGGCAGTGTGGGAGCTGTTGCGTTCGCCCCAATTTAACAAAGAGCTACTAATCGATTTAACTCGGCGGCTGGGATCAGGTGATCAGTTACGGTTGCAGATGACCGCACGGGATAAACGCCATTCGTTGGTGACAACGATGGACGTACGTATCCGTCCTTTTTTAGGCGAAGGTGATGCGCTGTTACTGATTAGTTGTCGCCCTGTCCCGTTAGGGTTAGCCGAGGCGGCACCCGCGCTGCCTGATGCTGACGATCGAGACACGCCCAGCAACCCGAAGCTGCGGGAAGTGTTCGCCAATCTGCGTGATTTCTATCTGCGTGTAGATGAGGGGGGAGCTATTTTAGTGGCTTCGCCTAATCTCCCGCCGGTCCTGGGGGTAGATAGCCCACAGAAGCTCCGGCGTTGCTCATTAAGAACGTTTATCGATGAGCAGACATGGGCGCGCCTGCAAGGAATTATGGCGTCGGCAGAGGGCAAATGTGACGACCTGGAGCTGGAGTTGCGTACGCTTACCGGGGAGGTGCTGCTGTTTAGCTTCAGTGGCTCTGTTTGGCACCATGCGGCTGGCTGGGTGGGTGGTATTGAAGGAACCCTCCGCGACATTACCCAAAAGAAGCGCTGGGAGACCGCGCTGGCGGAAAGCGAGGCCCGATATCGAACGCTGTTTAGCCAGGCCAACGACGCGGTGATGGTGTTGCGTGGCGAAGAAGTTGTGGACTTGAACAGAGAAGCGGTGGCGATGTTCGGTGCCACTCGTGAGCAGTTTATTGGTAAATCCATTGAGATGTTGTCACCTGCGCTGCAACCGGGGTATCGGCAGAGTAACGAGCTGATCAGACAAAAATTTGCGATGGTGGCAAGCGGGGAATCGCTGCGGTTTGATTGGCGTGGTCGGCGGTTTGACGGTAGTTTGATTGATCTTGAAGTCAGCCTCAGTCAAGTCGATGTAGCCGGCGAATCCTGTGTGCAGGCGCTTATACGTGATGTTACCGAGCGACTGGCTGTGCAGCTAGCACTGAAGCATTCAGAGCAGATGTACAACACCATCGTTAACAACAGTGGCGACGGTATTGCCATCGTTGATCTTGATCGTAAAGTTGTTTTTTCGAATCGGCAGTTTCAACAAATGGTCGGTTTTGATCTCAAGCAGATAGAGGGGCGTGATTATCTGCAGTTTCTCGACGAAAATAACCGCGAAGAGGCCGTTGAGCTATTTGTGAACAGCTTTGCCACGGGCAAAGACCTGAGGGCGGAGTTCTGGGTGCGCACTAACAGTGATTCGCGGATCCGTATTGAAGTAAACGCGGTAGTTACTGAGCATGATGAAATGCCTGCGCTGGTTGCCTTTGTGCGCGATATCACAACGCAGTTTGAAGCAGTCGGAGCGTTACGAAAACATCGCGATACTCTGGCTGACCAGGTGGCAAAAAAGACCCTCAGCCTGAGTTTGGCGCTTGACGAGGCGGAAACTGCTAACCGAGCAAAGTCACGATTTTTAGCCAATATGTCCCATGAACTGCGTACCCCTCTACACTCAGTGCTCAGCTACGCCGAATTTGGTGAATCGAAATCGACAGAAGCTGAGAGAAGTCAGCTGCAGCGATATTTCAATCGTATTCAGGCAAGCGGCAAGCGGTTGTTACGGTTGCTCAACGATTTGCTCGACCTGACTTTATTAGAGTCTGGCAGTGTTAACTATCGTATGGAATGGTGCGATATCCCCCAGCTTGTCGGTAAAGCGCTCGACGATATGCAACTGGAAATCGGCGAGCGTCAGGTCTCTGTCAACACGGTGACGACTGGCAATCCCATTCGGGCCTACTGTGATTTTGAGCGTGTTGCCCAGGTGGTGACTAATCTGGTTTCAAATGCTTTAAAGTTCAGTGATCCAAGCGAGGCGGTGACGGTCGTGCTGTCTTGCGACAATCAGCAACAAACTATGGTAATGGTCGAAGATAAGGGCGTGGGCCTGCCGGATGGGGGGACAGAGTCCTTGTTTGATCCATTTGTAGAGAGCGTGCGCACTCGTACTGAGGCAGGTGGTACGGGTCTCGGGCTGGCGATCTGCAAACAGATTGTTGATGCTCACGGTGGCAATATTGGGGGGGTTAACAAACCGGGTGGCGGTGCCAGTTTTTACTTCACTTTACCGGCGGTTGTTCCGGAGGAGTAGTGTTTTGCTCAGCGAGCAAGCGCTGGACAACACTGAATAACTTCTTAGTGGGTACTGGTTTTTGCAATTGCTCACGGATGTTGCCTGGAAAGAGCGTGACAGGGTCAATATTGAGCATATAGCCCGTGCACAGGACCACCGGCAGTTGCGGCGCGCGACGGTACAACTCAGTCGCCAGGTCGACGCCTGTCATCCCTGGCATGGAGTAATCGGTGATTACCAGGTCAAAGTCGGTAACTTTCTCGGACAACTGTTGCAATGCCTCGCTACCAGACGCGCAGCCGGTTACCTGATACCCCTGGGCACTGAAGAGTTCCTGCAGTAGTGCTAGCACTGATGGTTCATCATCCACGAGTAACAGGTGTTGCGCGTCGCCGGGAGTGGTAACCGACAGCTCTTCAGCTTGCTCTTCAACATCTGC
>QNFC01000095.1 GCA_003645395.1 Gammaproteobacteria bacterium | reverse complement strand
TTTTCCAGGTCGATCATCATCATGTTGGGGTCATCGCCCTCTTTGGGCTTACCCAGGGCCTGATAGACCAGCGGTGCGGTTTCCGAAAAGCCGGTTTCGGTGTAAATTTTCAGCCGGGTGGATACCAGCTCGTCGCTGACCAAATCCCAATTTTTCTCATTGAACAACCAGCGCATACGCGCCTGCACACTCTCAAAAGTTGGGCCGGTTGCGTAGCTTTGCTTGCTCAGCGCCGCCAGGTCTTTTAAATCCTGCTTGCCCTTCTGCGTAACAATAGGAATACCCCCGGCGGTGTTTAGCACTACCCGCAACACTCGATCTGGGTAACGCACCACAAATTTACCCGCAACAATTCCCCCGAGCGATTCGCCCTGAATGTGCGCCTGCTCAATTGCCAGCACATCCATCACCTCACGTAGCTGTTCGGCGTAGGCGTTAGCGGTGTATTGAAGGTCGGTTTTCTTCTCGGAGTAACCGTGGCCGACAAAATCAAAGGCAATCACGTGGTAATGCTCGGATAACGCCAGCAGGTTTTTGGCGTAGGCCTCCAGATGGCCACCGATGCCGTGCATCAGAAAAAGTGCTTCAGGGTTGCTCTGTCCAGCCTCAGCAATGCGCACCCGACCGAAACCGGGGGTCTGCACATAGCGGATTTGCGCGCCCATGAAATCTAGCCATAAACTCATTTCTTTCCTCCAGAACAATGAAGATTTTCTCCCCTCAGGGAGCCCAGCACGATTAAAGCTGCAACCGATCCTGATGTAAAATAGCCGATGGCATCTTTATAACAAAAAATTTTACCCTCGCACTAATCAATAATTGTAATGGCAGCCATTGCGCATTGTTATGCCAGAAACCTGCCCAGCTCCATTCTCAATATGCTAATTTTTATGTCGTGCTCGCGGCAGTGGCTGTCCGTCGATCAAGGTATGCAAAGATGGAGAAAATCCATGCGACAGACGCAAAATGAACGACTCACACGCACCGACCCGGGAACCCCAATGGGGGACCTGTTTCGGCGTTACTGGTTGCCTGCCCTAACCCTAGCAGAGCTACCCGACGCAGACCCAGTACGTGTTCCGCTGTTGGGGGAGAAGTTGATCGCTATTCGCGACAGCAGTGGCCGGGCGGCAATCTTGCAGGAAGCCTGTCCCCACCGGCAGGCCTCCCTCTATTTTGGTCTATGTGACGATGGCGGCATACGTTGTCCCTATCACGGCTGGAAGTTTGATACCGACGGCAACTGTCTGGATATTCCCGGCGAACCGGACGGTAGCACCTTCCACGAACAGATCCGCATCACCGCCTACCCGACTGTACAACGCGGTGGGGTGATCTGGGTATACATGGGTCCCCCCGATCAGCAACCAGAACCGCCGGCATTTGAATGGGCTACCCTGCCGGTAGAAAACCTGTTTGTAACGCGGCGAATCCAGGACTGTAACTACCTGCAGACCATGGAGGGGGGACTGGACTCCAGCCACCTGTCCTGGCTCCACGGCGGCACCATTCTCACCGATACCGTGCTCGGAATCGGTGGGTCGGGAACCGACTCAAGAGTTCTGGACATTATTGCCACCGACCGAAAACCAGTTTATGAAACCCTGAACACTGCGGGAGGCCTGTTGTTGGGCGCTCGGCGTAACGCCGACGAAACCAACTATTACTGGCGTATCACCCAGTTTATCGCGCCCTGCTTCAACATTATTGCCCCCACCGGCGACCTGACCCTCAATGCCCAGGCTTGGGTGCCGCTTGACGATCAACGCTGCTGGTCCTGGGCGGTCAATTACTATGTGGACAAACCCCTGTCGGCCGCTGAACGCGACGCCATGCGCAAAGGCGGCGGTCTGCATGTGGAGTTTGTGCCGGGGACTCATCAAGGTGTTGCCAATCACGACAACGACTATCTGCTGGACCGACCTGCCCAGCGCCGGGGCGAGAGCTTTACCGGTATTCCCAGCTTTACCATGCAGGATGCCGCCGTACAGGAGAGCCAGGGGGTGATTGCCGACCGCACTCTCGAGCAGCTTGTTTCTAGCGATAACGGCATTATCGTTACCCGAATGCTGCTGCAGCAGGCCATAGAAGATAACCGGTCAGGAAAGCCCATTCCCGGGATAGACCCAAAAAGTCAACGACCCCGCGCTGGCTCCATTATTGCACCGGAACAATCCCTCGAATCACTGGACAAGTCAGTGCTGGAGCCGCTTTCCGACTAATCCGCCGACAACCTGTTCAACTTGAGACTTGATTTTCAGAGTAGTCAGTGATCGACTTCACAATGTTTACGCTCTCTAAGTGAAGGAAATGGGTGGTAAGAATGGAATGGCTAAGTCTGAGGTTTGTTTGGCTCTAGTTCATCTCCCAGGTTAAAAGTGGTGGCAACGCAACGCGCCGTGTTCCCTTATCTGAAGGCTAATTTTTGCCGCTCATCTGTTTTTGCCATTCGATTAAAAAATCAAATTCGGTGGCTTCGGCGTAGCCGGAGTCGTAAGCCTTGCCAGGGCCTGGCCAGGTTGGGTCGATCCGGTCTCGGTGGGCCAGGGTGGCCTGGTAGCTGATAATCTGGCCGTCTACCTGACGGGCACCAACGCTAACGCCGAGGGCGTCCCAGGTTTCGGCGTCTTCCAGGTCAAAGGTGCCACCGACGCTAAACGAGCGCAGCCCGGCCAGGGCGGCCTGATGTTTCCACTCGTCGCTGGATTCTTTGTCGGCAAAAAACCAGTTCCAGATTTAGGTTCGGTTGGCCGCAACCGGTTGCCATACCCGCATTGCCAGAAAATGCACCGGTGGTTTTCCGGGCGTGTAACTAACCGGGTTGTGGGTCCAGGAATGGTTGGGAAAGACATTGTTAACCGCTTGCAATATTCGTTTGCGCACCGCCAGCTGATCCGGCTGCAGGGTCTGCTCCATTAGGGGAATCAGGTCCGGATCCTGGCCAAAAAAAGCAATGCCGGAATCTTCCGGGGTCATCTGAATGACCCCGTTATGGCCATTGCCCCAGCTAATGGAGTTGCTGGCCTGCAGAGCCGCGCGTAAATCCGGTTTTTCGATGCCCTGGGTAACCTTGGCGATGGGGCCATGAAGCTGGGTGAAATGCGGGCCATCGCCGGAAAAATTGATCGGGCCGATTTTCCAGTTGCTGCCCATTTCCCAGCGATGGGGCGCACCGAGCACCTCGACCCCGCCGGGCGTGCGATTAAAACAGAGATCAATCGCCCAACGGATATCGCCGAGGTAATCATCCAGGCTCGGGGCGTCGGCGTTCCAGGTGGCGTAGATGAGTCCGGCATAGCTACTGACTTTAGCTGCGGAACGCAAATCAAGCGTACGAAAATCCACCCGATCGGCGTAGAGTCCATCATCGGTGGAGGTGGCCACCAGGCGGCCGGCGTTGCTAAAGGCCCAGCCATGGTAGGGGCAGATAAGTCCTTTGCCGTTGCCGGCGTCGGCCTGACACAACATGGCGCCGCGGTGAGGGCAGCTATTGAGTAACACGGCAATTTCGTTCTCAGTCACGCGTACTAAAATGACCGGGTCTTTGCCCATCAGTCGGGTAACAAAATCCCCGACTGCGGGGATTTCTGATTCATGGCCGATATAGAGCCAGGCGTTGCCGAATATGCGCTCAATTTCCAGCTGAAAAATTGCTTCGTCAGAGAAAATTCGTCGGCTGGCGGTGGCTGCATCAACGTTGACCCAACTCGCGATCTCTGCGGGCCCAAACTGCTCATTGATATACATGGTCTCTCCTGGCCTTAAAGGAAAAAGCTGAGGTTGGGCGACTTGATGATCGACTGGGTCAGGAAAACCGTCCTGCGGGCAAGCTTAAGGCCACTGTCAGTGGTGCGCAGAATGTCCTCGCGGCGACCGGCGAGGTTGTATGGTTCCGGTATTGCCGGTCGAACCCTGGTAAGCAAAAAACGACTTTTTACCTCGTATTCACGGATACCGATCTTGTTCCCCCGGACATTGCTGATCATCAGGCTTATCGATGACCGGGGGTTTTCAGCGCTGGTGAGGTGGGCCTCGCTGAGCAGCTTAATGCGAACCGCCAGGCTGTCGGCGTCTTCATCAAAGTAGGGGGTGCCAACGCCGATGTGACGCGCTTTACCCACCTCAAAGAACTGGGTGACGGGCATCAGATAACGGATGTCATCGGTCAGCAGCTGCTGCCATGCTGGGTAGTCCATGGCGCTGAGCAGGTCGGCCTCGTCAAACAGGAAATCACTGATTTGCCGGTATTCGGGTTCGCTTAATGGTGTTGATGAACCGTTCATATCGATTCCAGAAGCTTTGTTGGTTGGGATGAAACCGTCAGCGATGATGATTGCTAGGCCAGTAATCGCATCGAAATTAGCCTGTATTACGCCGCCAGAGGTTGTCAATTAGCACCGTTCAACCATGGCAAACCCGACCGGATAGTCAGCAAAAAAACCACTCTATCAATCGTTTGATTAAGGGTCAAGGGGGAACTTCTTGACGATTTGGTTTTACTGTGAACAGGGTCAAAATCATACAGGTGGTACCCCCTTTTATAGGCACACAAACCGGGGCAGGGACTGCGGATAGTCCTAAATCAACGCGTTGTTGGTCGGTAACCCCATCCGCGCACGGCCATAAAGTTCGGCCATGGAATCAAAGTTCAAACCGCCATGGTTATTGATGGTGTGCACGTCACGCCAGGCGCGCTGGATGGGGTTTTTGTTTTGCAGCGCGCCACCACCAGCGGCCACAAAAATTCGCTCGATTGCCCGGGTGAACAGGGTCATGCCATAGGCGTTGCTGTACAGGCCTCGGGCGTTCAGCAGTTGGCTAGATGTTTGACCAGCGGTGGCCAACCTCATGAATTCAATGCTGTCTTTTTTGATTTGCGCCTCGGCCATTTCGATCTCATATTCGGCTTCCACCAGACGAATCAGTGAGGGTACTTTTTCTATCTGGTTACCGATGCCAAACACCAGGGTGCGGGTTTTCATTTTCTCGGCAAACGTGTCCAGAGCACCGAGTGCCGCGCCACAGGCTGGCGCGACCAGCGTGCATAGAGAAGGCGGAAAAAACGCCTGCTTGTAGAGCGGACCGTCGTTTATTTCCCGTCCTGGAGCAATGCCCTGATTGACTTTGGTGAGAGAGAAAATTAAATCGTCAGGAACGAAAACCTCGTCCACAGAGATGTTCTTGCTACCGCTGCCTTTCAAACCGGCCACGTCCCAGCTGTCGTGATCAATAATGAAATCACCTTCTGGAATAACGCATTGGCAGAATTCCGGTGGGCCACCGTTTTCGTCTTCTATCAGCACCCCTAGTAACGCAAACCGGGAGTGATCACAGCCACTGGCGAAGGTCCAGTTACCGCCCTTTAGCTCAATACCACCCTTTACCTTGGTGACGGTGCCAGAGGGATTAAATGGTGTACAGGTCTGGTTGTTGTCGTCTTCTCCCCAGATAAATTCCTGGGCTTTTGGTGGAAAGTAGGCCAGATAATAATTATGAATGGCAAGAATACTCAGCACCCAGGCGCTGGATGCACATCCCGCCCGGCCGATCTCTTTAGAGACATCGAACAGAGTCATCAGGTCCATTTCGTAACCACCGAATTTTTTCGGTTGGACGATCCGATAAAAACCGGCCTCTCTGAAATCCTCGTAAGTTTCGTCCGGTAGTTGACCCATTTGCTCGCATTGCAGGGCTCGCTCAGCGATAGTCGGCGCCATATCTTTGGCACGTTGAACGAGTTCAGCGGATGTGGGGTTTGCCATGGTAAATCCTTATGGTTTTAGTGGTAGATGAAATGATTTTGGTATATCAATTAGCTGGTTACCCAACCGGCCCGAGCATTAGCAGCGGCGGCCAACTCAAGCTCAGCTTCAGAGGCAAAGTTGTCGTCCCAGTGCTGCAGGTGTTTGCGCATCACCCGGTGCCACAACGGCGGCACCAGGCTGAGCCAGAAGTAGGCTATTGCACTGCCCACCAGTGGTGCATCGCGATAAGGCGGCAGCTTCCAGTAAGGCGTGGAGGGGTCAATGTGGTGCATGGAGTGGGTGACAATCTCGAAGGTCATCACCCGAGAAATTGGCTTGGTGTGGTTCCAGGCGTGGCGTTTTTCAAGGGGGGTACCAGGAACTTTGATTAGCCCATAGTGCTGGATGTAGCTGAAGATAGTGACAATGAAGAATCCGATAGTAGATGTGGCCAGCACCGCTGCCGCAGAACGCCAGCCATTTGCGGTGTAAAACACACCGAGCACGATAAAATAGCCCAGTATCTGCCAGAGTACCCGCGAGCCAGGTGAAAACCAGACTGATTTTCCGTAAGCACTTAAGCGGCGCTTTTCCTGACTAAAACTATTCTTGTGCATATAAACCGCCAGCCGCCACATGAATGGATAAACCGACATGCCTCGCGGGGGAGTATCGATATCTGCCTCGGTGTTAGTCTCGATGTGATGACTGTTGACATGCTCAAGATCTATATAAGTTGCCATTAATAGCGTCGTCGCAGCGGACCCTGCAAATCGGGATATCCACTCATTGCGATGAAATAACTCATGAGCCATCGGCAATCCGGCTGCCGCGGTAATCACCGCCATCGAAATCACCGCGCCGTACAAATCTGAGCCACTCGGGGCCAGGTGCAGAAACTGCCAGTAACAACCCCATAAAAACGCCACCGGCAACAACTGAAACCAGAGCATAAACAGCGCCCCGGCGGTGTTCATCTGGCGTTCGCTATGGTCAAAGTCCATCAA
>QNFC01000094.1 GCA_003645395.1 Gammaproteobacteria bacterium | reverse complement strand
TAATCCCGAACACAAGCCCTCACCTGCGGAGGCAATTGCCTGGAAATACGGGGTCAGTTTTACTCCCGGTGACCAGAACACCATGGGCGGCTTGAACCCCAGCAATGACGACAACTGGTGGTTTGATATCAACGTGTTCTTTCCAAATTTTTTCGTTGATGTGGGTCCGGGCTGGTATTTCACTTACAACTTCCGGCCGGTGTCGGAGAACGAAACTGTCTGGATTATGAATATCTATCAGAAGGATGCTAAAACGCCGAGCGAGAAAATTGCCCAGGAGCACACCAAAGTGATTCTGCGCGACATTGTTTATGAAGACCTGAGTACGCTGGAAGATACCCAGGAAATGTTGGAATCGGGTGTGCTTACTCATTTAAACGCCACTTTCGATCCCGAGGTGGCCGTACGCCATCAGCATGCCACGGTGATGGAGTGGGTCAACGCAGGAGAAAAATCATGAGTAACCACTTGCCTGCCGGATTTGAGGCACTGGAATTTTTAACCGATAAGTGGTTGCTGGAGACGGAAAACGAGCGTCATCGCACCCGTCTCGCCAGCGAGCCGCTGGAGCTGAAAAAGGTCTATGACACCCTGTTGCCGCGGATGGAGGAGATTTGTGATTTCCTCGATCAGTACCCACTGAGTGATATGCCCTGGGCGGCACACAACCTGATGACCCTTGCCCTGGTTTTTATGGAGGTTTCTCCCTCTATTGAAATGTTCGGTGGTTCACCGAGTGTGCCCTTCGGGTTTGAGCCGGAGCGCTGGATTATTCACTGCTGATCGGCTGATATAATTAAGGCAAAAAAAAGGCATCATCCCAGATGGGGTGGTGCCTTTTTTGTTCTTCCGCGTATTAATTTTTATCCACATCCACTACCAACCGGTGGCAAATAGATGACCCGCTGTGCTGTACTCTTTGCGCAAAGAACAACTAAAACAAATATTCGGGTTTCATCAAAAAAAATTTAAGGGGCGGAATGAGGAAAATACTTAACGGCCATCTCCTTGTTGGCTTAGGTTTTATTTTGTGCGTGTTAGGGATGCCGGCGGCAATGGCAGCAGGTAATGCTTATGCCGATGCGGTGCTTGAAGCACTTGCAAAGAAGGGGTTGCTGACTGATCAGGAAGTCCATGATATCAAGCTTAATGCACGGGAAGCGGAGCGCGAGGAGCAGGCGGCGGTCGCCAGAACTACGCCGAAATCCGAGCCCTCTATTGTTCAGGCCAGTGTGCCTGTTGCTGATAATCCCACGCCAGAGTCTTCAGGGGTGCTGGCAAAAGCCGCTGAATCCGTTAACAAGCACATTAGTCCAGAATCTGGATTCCCCAGCTTTCGCGTCTGGGGGCGCATGCAACCACGTTATACCTATATCCCCTCCACTCAGGGTCGTGAAGGTGTCAACTCCTTCACCATGCGTCGCGCCCGCATTGGTTTAAAAGGTTATCTGGCCAAGAAAATGCCGTTTCGCTACCAGTATGAGGCGTCGAACGAGGTGGCCGGGCTTTCCAATGCCACCAACCTGCTTGATGCCTGGGTTGGGTTTGAGCATTTTCGTGATCAGGTCGGCGATATTATCGTTGGTCAGCAGTTTGTGCCGGGTTATACCCGAGCACCGCAACTCACCGCGAGTGTCGAACGTAAGTTTTCTGAGGTTCTCTATCCAGGCGAGGCCGGTCGCGCCCGCGGTATCACCTTGCGCCGGGGTGATAATGGTCGTCCAGAAACTACCAGTCAGGGATTGTTTAATAATCATCTGCTTTATGGCGTCGGCCTGTTTAACGGTCCGGACCTGTCGAAAAATAATGATAATAACGAATTGCTTTTTGCCGGTACTATCGGCTGGCGGCCCACTGGGCAATCGGTCTGGCCGGATGAGTACGCGTTAAAGAAGCGTGGGTTTAACTATGGCCTGAACGCGGCTTATGCTCATTCCCGCGACACCAGAACGCTGGATACCGGTGTGCAGGCGGCGTTAGGTAATCGGGTGGAGCTGGATGACGACTGGTACAGCCTGTTTGCCGATGTGGAATATGAACACTGGTTTGGCTGGGCGTCCTGGAATCGCTTTGATTCGGATCCCCGTGACGGCGTTGTAATCGATGCCGATGGCCGAGTGAAAAGTTCGCTCAGCTCCTCCGCCTGGACCATAGGCGGTAGTCGAACTTTCCCAATTAGCGGCAGCCAGAATATACAGGGTTGGGCACTGGCACTTCAGTATCAGCACGTGGATAACGAGCATCCATCAAGGACGCGTTTTTTTGGGAACCTTAACGGTAACTCAACTGAGTTACGGGCTCGTGGAATGAATGACGGCAGTGCTTATCACGCCATAGTGACGTTCATTCTTAACCCAAATGCGCGAATTTTGAATGAATACACCTACTACAGCGGTACTGGAATCGGCGGCGACAAAGATTACGGTTCACTGGTAAGTCAGTTGCAGATCGATTTCTAGCCGGTATTCCGGTTTCTTAATTAAGAGCAAATTAAATGACAGTTCACGTCGCCCCGGTAGAACAGCGCGAATCACCCGTACGCAGCCTGCTAAAAGCGCTTTCATGGCGCATTGTCGCTACCACCACCACGGCGGCGATTGCGTTTTTTATTACGGGTGATATCGCTCTGGCTTTGTCGATTGGCGGTATAGAGTTTGTGCTTAAATTTTTTATCTATTATGTGCACGAACGTGCCTGGCAAATGGTCCCACGGGGAACCTTCAGGCGCGCGCTCAAAAAAGCCTAACCGGGTCTTCTGGGTAACGGCTAAATTGCTGGGCCAATATAGAGCCACAGTTCGTAGGCTATAAACACCGTGAGTAATAAAGCTGCTGGCAGCCGGCCAACGCGCCCTGGTCGGCCGTGTGAACCCCGCGCCAGCAGGTAGAGTGCCATACTCAGTAGCACCATCAACGGGTAGTCGCGCAGCAGCAGTGCTGGGTCAACCGGGGTCGGTGATATTGTGCCGGCAACGCCTATTACCGCCAGTAGGTTAAACATGTTGGAGCCGATCACGTTGCCAATGGCGATGTCGTCGGCGCCCTTACGCACGGCAACTACTGATGCAGCCAGTTCCGGCAGGCTGGTGCCGATAGCGACAATGGTCAGGCCGATAACCAGATCACTAATACCGAACTGGGTAGCCATTCCTACCGCCCCCCAGACCAGCATCCGTGATGCGATTAACAGCAGTAACAAACCCGAAACCAGTTGCCAGACCGGCCGCGCAACGCTGCCGGTGTCTAGCAGTTCCGGCGATTGCTCGGCGGATAGCTCTTCAGCCAGCAGGTCACCAGGCGCGGTTTTTTTACTCAGCCAGATGGTGGCGGCCATCAGCACCAGCATGCCCATAAGCAGCAATATGCCGTCGATTCGCGATAGCTGTTGATCAAACAGTAGCACCAGAGCGAAAACCATTACTGCGCCCATTAACGGGAATTCTCGCCGCAGGGTTTGCGACTGCACCGTTAATGGTGCAATCAATGCGGTGACGCCGATTACCAGGCCGATGTTGGCAATGTTTGAGCCGACTGCGTTGCCCAGAGCCAGTTCGGGATTACCGTTCAGCGCAGCCATGGCCGACACCATGATTTCTGGCGCAGAGGTGCCAAATGCCACAATGGTCAGGCCGATGATCATTGGCGATACGCCGAGCCGAACTGCCAGCGCAGATGCGCCGTCCACAAAGCGGTCAGCACTCCACGCGAGAAGCGCCAGACCGATTAGCAGTGCGATAAGGTAAGTGAGTAGCGGCGACAAATTTGAAGTTCCGGAGAGGTTGAGCCCACACAGGTTAAATAGAGAAAATTTGAGCGCCGGTGTTTTACCACAGCGGCGGTAAATTCCCTACCGGTAGTTCATCCTCTGTTATCAGTAAGTGTGGGCAAGTGCGGTGATTCAGGCGCCGGGCTTTCAGCTACCATTAGCGCCCTGGATTTTGTTTTTGGCCTTGGGGAAACGCGAGATGACGACAGCTGCGCAACTGCAGGAAAAAACCCGGACTGCCCGCGAAATAGCGGCAACCGTTAACAGCGGTGATGTCCTCGATTACGGTATGTCTATCAATCAGCCAGACCTGTTCGACCAGGCGCTGGCGGATCGGATAACCGAGCTTAAAGATGTTTACATTCGTGGCATTCTCACCGTATCGCCCCGGCAGGTGGTGCTGGCTGACCCTGAACAAAAGCATGTCAGCTACGACAACTGGCACTTCGGTACCTGGGATCGGCGACAGTTCGATGAACACCTGGTTAGCTACATTCCATTCAACTTTGGCGAATCGCCGCAGATCTATCGAGACTATCTGGAAATAGACCTGCTGGTGATCAAAACCACGCCCATGGATCGTCACGGGTTTTTCAATTTTGGTGCTAGCAATGCCATGGTGCGGGTCGCCTGTGAAATCGCTAAACGGGTGGTGGTGGAGACCAGCAGCAGTTTGCCGCTCTGCTACGGCATTGAGAATGCGGTGCACATCAGTGAAGTAGCGGCGGTGATTGAAGGTGATAACCAGCCGCCGATAGAATTGCCAGGTGCCGCAATCACCGATATTGATCGGCAGGTGGCCGACTACATTTTGCGCGAGGTGGACGACGGTGCCTGTCTGCAAATCGGCATCGGCGGCATGCCTAATGCGGTCTGTAGCGCGCTAGCGCATTCTCACATCAAGGATCTCGGTGTGCAGACTGAGATGTTTGTCGATGGCATGGTCGACCTTGCCGAGCAGGGCAAACTTACCGGTGCTAAAAAGAGCATTTATCGGGGTAAGATCGCCTATAGTTTTGCTCTAGGCAGCGCTCGCTGTTATGACTTTATCGATCAAAACGAGCAGTGCATCAGCCTGCCGGTGAACGAGACCAACCTGCCGGAAAACATCGCCCGTAACGCCAATGTGGTCTCCATCAACAACGCTATGCAGATTGACCTCAGTGGTCAGGTTTGTAGCGAGAGTGCCGGCCACGCCCAGCGTACCGGTACTGGCGGCCAGTTGCAGTTTGTGCGTGGCGCGGTCATGTCCCCCGGCGGCAAGTCGTTTATGTGCCTGTCGTCGCAGTTTGTGCGCGGTGACGTTGCCAAATCACGCATCGTTGCCGGGGTCGACCCGGGTACTGTGGTGACCACGCCGCGCACTGATGTGATGTACGTGGTCAGCGAATACGGCATTACTAACCTCAAGGGCAAGAGTGTCGCTCAGCGGGCGCAGGCGCTGATCGCGTTGGCTCATCCTGATGACCGCGAGTCGCTTCACGATCAGGCCCGCGAGGCCGGATTGCTAAACCGCAAATACTGGTAGTCGGTCATGAGCAAGTTAAAACCCGCGCTGGACGGCATCCGCATCATTGAACTTGGCAGCATGATCGCGGTGCCCTGGGGCGCTTCCATGCTCGGCGATATGGGCGCCGATGTGATTAAAGTGGAGCCGCCCCAGGGTGATGAGGGGCGGGGAATGGGCGTGGGTCGTGATGGCGAGTCCGGCCTGTTTGTGGGCAGTAACCGCAGTAAGCGGGGGGTGGTGCTCGACTTGCGTAGTGACGAAGGTAAGGCTGAACTGAGAAAGCTCATCGTCGGTGCCGACATCGTGATTGATAACTATCGCCCCTCCGCCAGAAAGAAGCTAGGGGTGAATTACGAGCAGTTGGTGGCGATTAAGCCCGACATCATTTCAATCTCTGTCAGTACCTATGGCGAGATTGGCGCCGACGCTGGCCGCCCCGGAATCGATCCCTCCGCCCAGGCCAGCAGCGGGATCATGAATATCACCGGCGAAGCCGGGGGCGAGCCGCTTAAGGTTGGGGTCGCGATTGCCGACGCCACGGCTGCCAACCTGGTGGCCTATGCGGCCATGGTGGCGCTCTGGGTGCATAAAACTCAGGGCATCGGCCAGCACGTCAGTGTGTCATTAGAGGCGGGGCTGGTACACATAATGCCGGCCCAGAATGGTCAGTACACGGTGTGTGATTATGTGCAGGAGCGGATCGGTAATAGCAGCCTCTTTTATCAGCCTTTTCAGACCTATAAATGCCGCGATGGCCGATACATTCATGTGGCCGCCTACAACGACAAATTTTTCTGCAATTTCTGTTGCGCGCTGCAGCGCGAAGAGCTGGCCGATGATGCCCGGTTTATCACTAAAGATGACCGACTCACTAACAGCGACGAGCTAAACGTGATCGTGAGCGGAATATTCCTCAGCCACGACAGCGATGAGCTGATGCAGTGGTTAGTCGCGGCAGACACCATTGCCGCCAGGGTGCGGTCGACTGCTGACCTGTTTGCCGACCCGGAAAGTCACAAAAAAGGATTGTTGGTGTCCGCTGACCATCCCACTTTGGGGCCACTGCAACTTTCCGGAGTTCCAGTGAAGTTCTCCGCTACGCCAGGGGTTATTTCGCGGCCTCCGCCGCTGCTCGGAGAGCATACTGATGAGGTATTAGGAGGGAGTTAGCTGGCGATTTCCCGAGTGAGCCCGTAGCAGAACCCTGGGTAAAAGGCTGGCTAATATTGGTGAGTAGCCATTCGTTCGGTGACGCACTCAAAACTGCCCATCTCAAAATCACGACAAATTTGCGGTCGTTTCTCATAGATCGAGCAAAGCATGGTGTTGCGGTCAAGGGCTGCGCACCAGTCGTCATCAAGCCGGGCCATGACCTGGCCACCCCATTGAGTGGTCTCAACCAGGTAAGTGGGTACCCCGGTATCGCTAATCAGCATCACCTCTAACCGGCAACAGCAGGCATCGCATCGGCTGCAGCTGATGGATTTTTCACTCATGGCCGAATCGTCATCTTAAAGGTGGTTTGCCATTTCAATTTAAAAACTC
>QNFC01000093.1 GCA_003645395.1 Gammaproteobacteria bacterium | reverse complement strand
GATCACCGGACTCGTCGACACGCTGATGTTGCCGGAAGCAGCGTAATCAATCAGGCCTGCCTGCCATCACCGCTGCCCAAGGATTCAGATCATGACCAATCAACCCACGTCTGTTGATCTAGCAACCGAAACAAACCAGCCATTCACCGATGCGGAAAAGCGCCTTGATAACCTGGTGGACATCTCGACATTACACCACCTTGCCGGCGCCAAAATTACTTTTTCCTTTTCCCAGGGCGACGAATCAGTGAGCGACCTGGGCGGAGCGATAACCGCATGTTCATCCACCATTCGGACATTGGAACAGAAAAGTAAAGAGTGCACTGATCTCGATGAACTTAAAGCGCTAGTGCAACAGCACTGTAACACCATGAATCAGCACGCTCACCAGGCGGTGACGGCCTTGCAGTTTTATGACCTGCTATCGCAACAGATGGAAAAAGTACGCGGGGTGGTGAAGGAACTCGGTGAATTACTAACCACGCCCTCTGAACACCTGTCAAAGCAGCAATGGATACAGCAACTGGCGACGATAACCCTCAAATTAACCGGAGAAACAGGGGGGGAAACCGTCTGCTCAAAAAATGATGAAGACTATGAACTGTTCGCCCAAACAGCGGCGGGAGGCCGCTCAAATGCGGAGTCCGACTGTGAATTTTTTTAAGCCCGGTCTCCCATTTCAACACCAGAACCATCTGTCCACGGAAAAGCAATCATGAATACCCATGCGGCACTCCGTTCGCCTAAAGAGTTTGAATTAACCGATAACGACTTTAACCGGCTACGGGAACTGGTTACCAAACACACTGGTATTAACCTGTCTGATGCCAAGCGAACACTGGTTTACAGCCGCATTTCCCGCCGGCTGCGGGAACTGGGATTGAACCAGTTCAAAGATTATTGCGATTTGATCGAACAGAGAAACAGTAACGAACTGGAGAATTTTTCCAACGCCATCAGCACCAACCTGACTGCATTTTTCCGCGAGTCACATCACTTTGACTACCTTGCCAACACGGTGCTTCCTCAAATCCTGGCAAACAATCACGACCGTCAACGACTACGCATCTGGTCCGCCGGTTGTTCAACAGGCGAAGAGCCTTACAGTCTGGCCATGGTGGTCAGTGAAGTGATGCCCAAAAACTCGACCTGGGATATAAAAATTCTGGCGACCGACCTCGATACTCAAGTGCTGGCCACCGCTAAACGCGGCGTCTACGGCCCCGACAGAACCTCCGGGTTATCACCCCAACGCCTAAAACGTTGGTTCACCGCAGGCAAAGGTGATCAGCAGGGTAAGGTTCGGGTGGTTCCCGAATTACAGCAGATGATCACTTTCAAGCAGCTCAACCTGATGCATGACTGGCCGATGCGGGGTCCCTTTGACGTTGTTTTCTGCCGCAACGTTGTGATCTATTTTGACAAACCAACCCAACGCGTCCTGTTTCAACGAATTGCTGAATTAATGCCGGCAGCCAGCCACCTGCTGATCGGTCATTCTGAAACACTTTTTAATGTTTCCGAACAGTTTGAGCTGATTGGTAAAACCATTTATCAGCGCAACCAATAGACCCACCAATCTTGCCAAATACGAATCTATCCACTCAAAAAACCTGCCCACAGGCCCTGCCCGGGTTCACTCACATCAATCGTTACTGGGACAAAACCCGCCTGCTTGCGACGGCAAAAATTCTCCCTGGTGAGTACTACGTCACCAACAGTGCAGAAACTATTGTGACCGTACTTGGATCTTGCATATCTGCCTGCATACGCGACCCGATTAACCAGGTAGGCGGCATGAACCATTTCATGTTGCCAGAAAGCCATGACATGTCCGGCAAATGGACCGATAGCGACCTGGGAGAGGCCACCCGCTACGGCACCTACGCGATGGAACATATGATCAATGACATCCTCAAATACGGCGGCAAAAAAAAGAACCTGGAGGTAAAGATCGTTGGTGGCGGCCAGATCATCAGGGGAATGACCGATGTCGGAAAGAAAAATATTGCCTTCATCCAACACTTCCTACACGCGGAAGGGCTAACAATCGCAGGAAAAGATCTGGGCGACATTTATCCCAGAAAAGTGATGTACCACGCAGATTCCGGCAGATTACAAGTAAAGCGACTCCGCTCACTGCATAACGACACCATCCTTGAGCGAGAGCAACGGTACAAGAACAAAATCGAGCATGAACCCCAGTCCGGTGAAATTGACCTGTTTTAAGCTCTGCCTACATTTTTATTAAAACCAATTAAAACCCCGATCAAAACTAAGGTTCGATATGAAAAAAATCAAAACGCTCATCATTGATGATTCTGCCCTGGTGCGCCAGGTAATGACCGAGATCCTTAATACTGACCCGGCCATCGATGTAGTCGGCACTGCATCGGATCCCTACGCGGCTCGAGAAAAAATCAAAAAACTGGCTCCCGACGTTCTCACTCTGGACGTCGAAATGCCGCGTATGGACGGGATTACGTTTCTCGAAAACCTGATGCGGCTACGGCCAATGCCCGTGGTGATGGTATCGACACTCACCGCAAAGGGAGCCGATGTCACCTTCCGCGCTCTGGAGCTGGGAGCGATTGATTTTGTTTCCAAGCCGAAACTGGACGTGGCCAGCAGTCTCAAAGAATATGGCAAAGAAATTATCGACAAAATCAAAATCGCGGCCATAGCAAAAGTGCGCCCCCTGGAGCGACGGCAGGCGAAATCAACGCCGGTGCCAGAAAAGCTATCGGCGGATGCGGTCATCGCAAAAAGCAGCCGCCCGCAACACTTCTCAACCACTGAAAAAATAATCGCTATCGGTGCATCCACCGGCGGCACCGAAGCGATCAAAGAAGTCTTGATGGCACTGCCGGTAACCTCGCCAGGAGTGGTTATTGCTCAGCACATCCCAGAAGCCTTCAGCGGACCCTTTGCAAAACGCATGAATGGCATCTCTGCACTCAAGGTGGTGGAAGTCAGCAATACTCAACAAATTCTACCCGGCCATGCCTACATCGCGCCCGGCAACAGGCATCTCATCGTGGTCCGGGATGGTGCTCGCTATCTCTGTCGGCTAGATGATGGACCCCCGGTGAATCGTCACAAACCATCAGTGGATGTGCTGTTTCGCTCGGTGGCCAATAACGTGGGCGGTAACGCCGTGGGTGTCATTTTGACCGGAATGGGCGATGACGGCGCCCAGGGTCTGAAAGAGATCAGGGATGCCGGCGGATCAACCATTGCTCAGGATGAAAAATCCAGTGTCGTCTGGGGCATGCCTGGGGCAGCAGTAAAAATTGATGCGGCCAATCAGATTGTGCCACTGGATAACGTTGCCAACCAGGTCATGACGTTGGTCAACTCGACATAACAGGTTGCCCTCCGCTCTCTGTTCTGATCACACGTATCTCAATCCACAGAAGATATTCCAGGTCAGGGTGTGCGGCTTTGGTTTGGGATGGGCCCAGCGGGAAACTCGAATTTCCTGACTCGCAATACAAAAAAAGCCCGGCATAAGCCGGGCTTTTTCGTACTACATGGCGTCCCCAAGGGGATTCGAACCCCTGTTGCCGCCGTGAAAAGGCGGAGTCCTAGGCCCCTAGACGATGGGGACGCATTAACCTTTGCGCTATCGTAGGCCTAGTAAAACTATTTTCTGGTGGAGCCAGGCGGGATCGAACCGCCGACCTCAACACTGCCAGTGTTGCGCTCTCCCAGCTGAGCTATGGCCCCAAAAAAAACAGAGCGGCGAAGTCTAAAGTTTGATGCTGAGGTTGTCAATTGAAAGCAGTAAATTCAGTCAAATGACCCCACTATTAGTCACTCCCCTAATCGCTTATCAGCCAGCCATTTAAGCGCCCTGCCCACCCGTTCGACCACGCAGGGTTTACCAAGTAATTCCATGGTGATATCTAGCCCCGGTGCAGGGGCTCCGCCAGTAATTGCTACCCGCAGCGGTTGGCCCACCTGTCCGAAACCCACTCCCAGGTCATCGACGGCCTGCTGCAGCAGGTCATGCAGTGAAGCAGCGTTCCAGTTAGAGCCATCCAGGCTTTGCAGGCGCGACTGAAGTTCAATCAGAATACTTTCCGCTTCCCCTTTGAATCCCTTTTTCGCCGCTTTCGGGTTGTATTCGCCCAGCTCACCATAAAACAGCCGACAGGCAGCAGCCAGCTCGACCAACGTTTTACAGCGCTCTTTCTGTATCGACACCACCGCTGTCAGATCGGGACCTTCGTCGACCACGATCCCGGCTTCGGCAAGATGCGGCATTAGCGGCGTGAGCAACTCTTCAGCCGGACTATTAATGATGGTCTGGTGATTCAGCCAGAGTAACTTGTCACCATCAAAAGTAGAGGCAGAGTGATTCACATCGCTCATATCAAACAGCTGAATCATCTCATCGATGGTAAAAAGCTCCTGGTCGCCATGAGACCAGCCCAGCCGCACCAAATAGTTCAACAGCGCATGGGGCAAATAGCCCTGATCTCGGTACTGCAGCACGTTGACCGCCCCGTGGCGTTTAGAAAGACGCTTACCGTCTCCGCCGAGAATCATGGGGACGTGGCCGTAAACCGGCTGAGGGGCATCCAGTGCGTGAAGGATATTGATCTGCCGGGGCGTATTGTTGAGATGATCGTCGCCACGCAACACATGAGTCATCTGCATATCCATATCATCAACAACTACAGAAAGGTTGTAGGTCGGCATCCCGTCACTGCGGGCAATAATCAGGTCATCCAGTTCACTATTGCTGATAACCACACGACCACGCACCAGGTCATCGATCACCACATCGCCCACCAGTGGGTTTTTGAAGCGCACCACCGGGTTGACTCCCGGCACCGGCTCAGTCCGCTCGCGGCAGCGACCGTCATAGCGGGGTTTCTGTTTGTTAGCCATCGCCTGCTCGCGCATATGGTCGAGTGCTTCACGACTGCAATAGCAGTGGTAAGCGTCACCCTGCTCCAGCAACTGATCAATAATTTCCCGATAGCGCGCCATCCGCTCGGTTTGAAAAAAAGGACCTTCATCGTAGTCCAGCCCCAGCCACGTCATTGCATCAAGAATAACGTCGACCGCTTCCTGAGTAGAGCGCTCCCGGTCAGTGTCCTCGATGCGCAGCACAAATTTTCCACCTTGTTTCCGCGCTACCAGCCAAGAATAAAGTGCCGTGCGGGCACCGCCAATGTGTAAATAGCCGGTAGGACTGGGGGCAAAGCGGGTTTTTACGGTCATGGGGATCTCGTTAGGGTTTGCCTGAAATAAAATCGATTATCCGTGACAAATAATCGGCGGCGATTGTAATGCAAAGTGAGTACCGATAGCGGGTTTGTCGACACCGTTAAATTGACGTAGGCCGACCAAGAACCTAGAATCAGCGCCCTGCAAAAAGGGGGCGATTAGCTCAGCGGGAGAGCACTACCTTCACACGGTAGGGGTCACTGGTTCAATCCCAGTATCGCCCACCACCCTTTTCTATCACTTCATTTCAATTCGGTCGGGATCGGTTCAACCGCCCCGTAGGACGTTTATTGATGGACCAGCTGAGCAACCTGAACGTGGCATCCCAACAAGTACTGCCGACTCCGGCGCAGATCTGCCGTGAATTGCCGGTCAGCCCCACCGCACAAAAAACGGTCACTGAAAGCCGCCAGGCCCTCTGTAACATTCTTGATGGTAACGATAATCGCCTCTTCATCGTCGTCGGCCCCTGCTCGATTCACGATATTGACGCAGCAAAAGAGTACGCCCTTAAGCTACAGGCACTCTCGGCAAAAGTCGCTGACCAGATGTTGCTGGTAATGCGCGTCTACTTCGAGAAACCCCGCACCACTACGGGCTGGAAAGGCCTGATTAACGATCCGCGGTTAGATGACTCTTTTCACGTTGAAGAGGGTATTCGTCTGGCCCGACAACTATTAATTGATATCGCCGAGCTCGGTCTGCCGGCGGGCACCGAAGCACTTGACCCGATCATGCCCCAGTACCTGCACGATCTGATCACCTGGACAGCCATCGGCGCACGGACTACTGAGTCACAGACTCATCGCGAAATGGCCAGCGGCCTGTCAACACCGGTAGGCTTCAAAAACGGCACCGATGGCAACATTGAAGTGGCCGTGAATGCAATGAAGTCCGTCTCCAGCCCACATCGCTTTCTTGGCATCAACGTCGATGGCCAGTCTGCGGTCATTCGCACCCGCGGCAACGATTACGGCCATGTGGTACTGCGTGGCGGCTACGATGGCCCCAACTACGAATCCAATCAGGTTGCTGCGTGCGCCCAACAACTCGATGCTGCCAGCCTCGCCCCGCGGATTGTCGTTGACTGCAGCCACGCCAATTCAAATAAAAAGCCTGAGCAACAGCCGCAAGTTATGCAGGCTTGTATCGACCAGATCGCAACCGGCGAAAGTCCCATTGTCGGCCTGATGATCGAAAGTAATCTAGAAGCTGGCAACCAATTGATTCCCGCCGACTTGAGTCAACTCAAACATGGCGTGTCGATCACCGATGGCTGCGTTGACTGGGCCACCACCGAGGCGATGATTACTGCTGCGGCTGAACGACTGGCCGACTGATAAGCGCAACATTCACCGGAAACAATAACCCGGCATCAGCCTAACCCAGACTACTGTTAACCTCTATTCCGATCCTCTATTCTGGTCATTGCGCCAGAACAATCGATCCAGTTCCCGCCAGGCCTTTCCGCCTGCGGTCTGAACTCTTGCTAAACACTCTACAGCACGAGTTACCGCTTCGATCAGCTGCTACGAGAGTCGAAGCAGGCCAGCACCACTAAGGTTTTTAGAGCACGTCTCCTAACCGTGTTAGCATCCGCTGGCGGCTATCGTCATCGCCCAGGTTTGTGACTGTGGCCGACCGACTGATCAGTC
>QNFC01000092.1 GCA_003645395.1 Gammaproteobacteria bacterium | reverse complement strand
GACACCTTCGGTGTGCGGGTAATCAGCACCCCACATCAGCGTATCAACACCGATCAGTTCACGGGTGAGCACGCCGGCGCGGTCATCTTCAAAGGTGGCAAAAAAATTGCTGCGGAAATACTCACTCGGCGTCTGTTCCAGCCGTGGTTGCATCCAGCCTTTATGGTCGTTCCACCAGTGATCCATCAGTTCCAGCGCGGCGGCAATCCAGCCGATACCGCCTTCAACAATCGACCAGCGCATTTTGGGGAAACGCTGTGGCGCGCCGCCCCAAATTACCAGCTGCATCGGTTCGTTGAGGTTCATTTTGCCGGCACAAACCAGAACGCCACTGGCACCTGGGCCACGGATGTGTGATGGGAAGATTCCGCCACCGAGATGGAAGTTGCAGAGCATATTCATCTCTTCCAGTCGGGCCCAGAGAGTGTCCCAGATCGGCTGGTTGTAGGGACGGTGATCGCACCAGGCTGGCAACATGACGCTGCCTAAACCAAGCTTTTCGGCGCGTTCGGCCTCAGCAACTGCCCATTCGATGGGACCACGGGTTGGCAATATGGCCACACCTTTGAGGCGGTCCGGGTGTGCGCCGGCAAATTCAGATAACCAGTCGTTATAGGTTTTGCAGACCTCATAGAGCATTTCGTCGTTATCAGAGTCCCAGATAAACAGGCCGACACCTGGGTAAATAACCTCGCCAAGCACTCCGTCAATATCCTGGTCTTTAAGACGTTCGTCTGGGTCCCAGGAACCGGGGCGGCAGTCGTCATAACGGAAGTCGGAGATTTTCGGAATCTCTTCGCCACGCGCTTTCATATCGATCATTGGGCCTTCAAAAGCGATGGGGCGTGGTTTCAGACCGTCAATAATCATGCAGTCGCCCAAGTCGCCCATGTTTTCAATATGCGGGGCTTTGTCACGCCACTTGGCTGGCATGCGGCTCGTCCATAGATCTGCCGGTTCGACCACGTGTCCGTCGGCGGAAATTAACAGTCCTTGATATTCCTCACTCATGTTCATGTCCTCTCTTAAATTTAGTTGATGGTGAGTGATGGTGCATAGCCATCACGGTTGTTATTGCCGGTATTCTCTACCTGACCACCACAGATTTCAAACCAGTAGCAATTTGAAACTAGCATAGTTCTAAAACGAGTATGGACTTTAAACCGGTTTGAAATGTTCAGGTCGATCGGTCAACCAGGTCTCTCCCCAGAGCTGTCCGCCGCCGTCGATGACCAGCGTTTCGCCGGTAATATATTTGCCAGCGGCGCCGGACAAATACACACAACCCTCCGCGATATCCTGCACCGTACCCAGCTCTCGCATTGGATTAGCGTTGTAAAAACCTTTTAAAAATGGCCGTGGATATTGGTTAAAGCCGTTGCTTTCAATCGCTCCAGGGGCGATCGAGTTTACGCGGATTTTGTACTGAGACCACTCGACTGCAAGGGTCCGCGAGAGATTGTCCACCGCCGCCCGCGATGCAGCAGAATGGGCGATAGTGGGCATGCCGCGAAAATAATCGAGAATAATGTTGACGATGCAGCCGGGCCGCTCATGCTCGACCCACTTTCTTGCGCAGGCCTGGGTCATGTACCAGGTACCGTTCAGGTTAGTATCGATCACTGCATTCCAGCCTTTTGGAGAAATATCCAGCGCTGGTTTGGCGAACTGACCGCCGGCATTGTTGATGAGTATGTCGAGCTGACCAAAGCGCTGCCAGGTAATGTCAATTAATTCGGCCACCGCGTCAGGTTCACGGATCGACATTGGATGATAGTCTGCCTCTGCGCCGAGGGCGCGTAGCAGTTCAACGGTTTGTTGCAGGGGTTCCTCACGGCGCCCGCAAATCATTACCTGTGCCCCCAATCGGGCGTACAGAAAGGCGATTGCCTTGCCAATGCCGGTGCCACCCCCTGAAACCAGCACGGTTTTGCCGTCAAACAGGCCATCGCGGTAGACGGTCTCCGCCGTCGCCAGCTCTTCATCGGTAAAGCCAAAGTGGTCTTTGTTTTCCAGGTCCTCAACTGGCATCTTTCCTCCTCATTAAGCATGTTTTTATGGTGTGATCGCCTGGAATCTGTGGGATATCCCTGTGTCATCACACGTTATATTTTGGATATAGCTATGTATAAGGCAGTCATTAACTACCGGACAGCTAAATATTCCGCAGCGTTCGCCAAGTTTGATTCAATTATGGGTATCGCCAAAGAATATTTGCTGCCAAGATTAACAACTAAAGGAGCCTCTGAAAAACTCTCGATGGAGGAGGTAGTTTCTCAGAGCGTTCAGATTCGAGGCGTAAAACGAACGTAACAGCAGGGTTATTGCGAAGTTTTACAACGAAAAGATGGATGTTCAGAGGAGCTAGATGCGATTTAAGAATTTTTCAGAGGTTCCTAAATAACTATTAGCTAAATTTTCTTTAAGAGGGGGAGGAGATGGCAGACCACGAAGAGATCAGCGTACGGTCGATGTTGCATCGTACGGCGCGTTATTTTGCCAATAACGAGGCACTGGTAGACGCTCACAACCGCTATACCTACGCACAAATGCTCGATCAGGTGCAGCGCACCGCGGCACTGTTACACAGCCAGGGGGTGCGTAAGGGTGACCGGGTAGCGCTGATGACCCTGCCATCTTCCATTCATGTCATCGCCCTGTTTGGCATTATTGAACTGGGCGCCATTCCCGTTGCCCTGCATGCCCGCGAGAAAGCTCCAGTGCTGGCCAAAGTGCTCACCCGGCTGATGCCCCGTGCGCTGATCTATTATGAAACGCTGGCCGGTACGGTTGCCGAACTGCGTGAGCTAATGCCAGAAATCACCAGCTTCGTCTGCGCTCGTTCGGGTGCGCTCGACAAGGTTGTAGTGAATGATCCCTGCATTCCCGATGACCTTGATCGCTACGAGCTGGACTTTGAGCCCATGCCGATTCTCGGCAGCGAGACCGCCGCTATCGTGCTTACCTCTGGCACCACCGGCGTACCTAAAGGAGTTATGCATAGCCACAAAGGCATGGTCGAGGGCGCGCGCGGTGCGGTTTACCCGTTTCAGCTTGGGCCGTTTTCATGTCTGGTTAACCTGTTCACTACTTCGTTCATGGGGTGGTACAACGTTGCGCTGCCGTTTATTAATGTCGGCGCTAAGCTGGTGTTTATGGAGCATTGGGATCCAGAGGCATACCTGCAGAAAATGGCCGATGAGAAGGCGACCTTCTGCTTTTTGGTGCCGACGATGTGGCGTATGTTGTTACAACTGCCGGTTGAAGAGTACGACCTCAGTAGTATTACCCTGGCTGGGTTTGCCGGTGAGGTGATGGACACGGCCACCTTGCGGACAATTCGTGAGCGCATTTGCCCTACGGTCATCAACGCTTACGGCACTACTGAAACCGGTACCTCTGCCGGCACCGTAATGTTTGCAGAAGATCTGCTGCGCGAAGAGAAAATTCAGAGTATCGGTAAGCCGATGCTAAACAGTGAGGCCCGAGTTGTTCAGCCCGGCGGCGATGCCGACGATGAAGTGCCCGTGGGGGAGGAGGGCGAGATTATTATTAAAGGGCCTTCCCGCGCGGTACAAATGTGGAACGATCCGGCGTTGTCGCGCAAAGTCTTCCGTGGTGATTGGTGGTACTCCGGTGACCTCGGTCATATGGATGACGAAGGTTACCTCTACATTCACGGCCGGGTTGACGACATGATTATCACCGGCGGCATAAACGTCATGCCTGCTCCAATCGAAGATCTACTGCTTAGCCACGAGCACGTTCACGAGTGTGCGGTCGTTGGTCTGCCTGATCCAGAGTGGGGCCAACGTATCACTGCCTTTATTATTGTCGCCAGTTCCGAGCTGATCGCCGAGCATTTACACGAATTCGCCAAAGCCAGCGATCTGGCCAATTACCAGCGACCCAAAGAGTTTCGTTTTGTCACGGAGCTGCCGCGGGGTTCCAGCGGTAAGACCAGTCGAAAAATACTGAGAGACCAGGCGGTTGCGGAAGAAGAGCTGACGTCGTGATCGAGCAGGTTAAGCGTTAATCATTTTGTGGTTTATGACCAAGCCTATAGAGACTGGTTAACGCGAATTAATGCAAGACCTTAAATTTGCCGTTGTGGGAAGCGAAATTCTGCTAAACGAGCGTTCGGTTCATTTTTCGGTATAGTGACCCGGCAATTTGTGCAGGGTTAGTAAAATGTTGTTGCGGCTAATCGATGAACGGTTGGCCCAGCTATCAATTTTGATGAAAAAAATGAGGAGTTAGTAAATGCACTACACACGTTCAGAAGCGAAACAGTGGGCCAATGACAACATCGAGGGGTTTTTTCTGTGCCCGGTGACCCCCGTTAATAACGATTTTAATTTTGATGAAGCAGGCATGCGCGAGAACGTCGAAGCCTTTATCGAGATGGGTGTTGATGGTCTGGTGGTCGGTGGTTTTATTGCGGAGTGCTGGAACGCAACGCTGGAAGAGTGGTACCGCTATCACGAAGTAATGGCTGACGCGGTGAACGGTCGTATTCCCCTGTTTTCCATCATTCTTGATCCCAGTGCCTACCAGGCGGTTGAGAAAATGCAGCGTCTCGAAGCGCTGGGCTTTGATGGCGTAGAAGTAATCAACCCGGTGGTGCAGCTACGCACCGATGACGAAATATTTGACTGGTTCAAATTTATCACCGACCGTTCAGACATGGCCGTAATGCTCTATCGCACGCCGGTATCTGGAAAAGTGTTGGGTTGGGATTTGATGAAACGTCTGTCAGATCTCGAAACCGTTGTTGGCGCCAAGCAGGGCGTGGTGAGCCGGGCTGAGTCCCTTAAACTGCGCAGCATTCTGCGTGATGATTTCGTGCTTTCTGATCCGCTGGAGCCAGTCTTTCTGGACGACCTTCGCCATGGTGGTCAGGTTGTATTTGGTGAGCTCTCTTTTATCCTGTATGGCAAAAAACGTCACCTGGTCACCGAGTATCGAGCTCTGGCCGCACAGGGAAAGTGGGAAGAGGCCTACCAGGTTAGCGAGCAACTCGCGGGTATCCGCGATTTTTACGGCGACGTGTTCCTGTGGGACGTAGTGCATACCTTCACGTATGCTTCCGCACTGGCCAGCATGAAAGCCTGGTTTGAAGAAATTGGCCTCAATGCCGGTCCGATTCGCCCACCCGTCAAGCAATGCAGCGATGAACTGCGGCAGCGTATCAAAACCACTTTGAAAGAGCTGGGTGTTAGTTAAGTACTTAACTGACCGGTTTAACTAAAAAGGAGGCAGGGTAAATTATTCCCCTGCCTCCTTATCGGTTTCGCCGGCTGCTTTCTTACCAAATCACCACCAGTTTCGAGAATCCCCTGGATGCGAACGTATCCTCATTGTGAACGATACTGCTGCCGAGTGCGCCGCAGATGTCCAGTGTGTTGGTCAGGCGTTTTGCCGCTTTAATTTCGCCAATCCCCGATCGCTGCATTCCGTGCTCAGGCTTCGGGATGGGAATCAAAAATTTGCCCCGTCAGCGGAGCCCTCCCTCGCTCGGCAAGCCAATGAAAATAGCGGGTGTGCGCGATGGCTACCCGCTTTTACTGGGTAACGGAGCTTCAATGCGCTGCAGGCGTGACGACAATACTTGTTTTCACAAAGCCCGTTGATGAGTTCTCCTGAACAGCGCCAGTCGCCTCGGTCGTCTGTGCCGATTGTTTCGGTTATTGACGAGGCGCCGGTCAGTCGCTATCAACTGTTCATCGCCGGGCTCTGCCTGTTGGTGGGAATCATCGACGGTTTCGAGAATGGTGCAATTGCCTATGTAGCACCGGCGCTAGCAAACGACCTGTCCATTCCCCTGGGCGATATCGGTCAAATTTTTGCTGCCGGCACCATTGGTATGATGTGCGGCACTCTGATTATGGGCATTTTCGCCGATTACTGGGGTCGCAAACGGGCAATTTTACTGAGTGTTGCCGTGTTTGGTGTGGCTGCGTTAGGCACGGCAGTAGCCACTGACAAGGTCACCATCATGATCTGGCGGTTTGTGGCGGGAATTGCCATTGGCGGAGTCCACCCGGTGATGATCGCGCTACTGGCCGAGTATTTTCCTGCCCGGCACCGCAACATGGCTATTGTCGTGGGTTTTGTGGGTATGGGTATCGGCGTGCCAATCAGCGCGCTACTAACCTCGGCAGTGGTGCCTGACTATGGTTGGCGGGCAATCTTTGTGCTGGGTGGCGGAGTGCCATTGTTGCTGTTGCCCTGGTTAGCCTGGGTTTATCCCGAATCGCTTCGGTTTCTGCTTAATCGTAAATCCGTTGACCGTGGTCGAATTGCCACAGCGCTTAATCGGATCGTCGGCGACAACCGGTATACAGCCGAAGATCACTTCGAGCTAATCGAAGAACCTGCCCCCAGGGCGTCGGGAAGGGCCCTGTTAGCACCTAAGTATCGAAGAACCACCCTGATAGTCTGGATTGTCTATTTCTTTAACTGGATCACCTGGTACCTATTCCTGCTCTGGATGCCGACAGCGCTTACCGAAAGTGGTTTTAGTATTCGTCAGGCCTCTTTGGCCGGCGCAGTGATGGGGGTAACCGCCATCATTGCGTTTATACCCGCTGGCGGCATTATTCAACGAGTGGGAATCCGCCACAGTTTGCTCTGGCTGTTCGCCGGCGGGGTAGTTTCGTCCGGCTTACTTTCGTTGGTTGGCGCTGACTGGGCTTTGGTTGCTATGCTGGTTGTTCCCTTCACCATTTGCGGGGTGATCCCGCAGGTGGCCTTGAATTACCTGGCGGCTGAGTTATACCCAACCACGATTCGGGCGACCGGTCTCGGTTGGGCCATCAGCGCAGGGCGAGTGGGTAGCGTTATTGGCGCGCTTATCGGCGGCACACTTATTGGTTGGTGGGGGTTGTCAGGGTTCTTTATGACTCTCG
>QNFC01000091.1 GCA_003645395.1 Gammaproteobacteria bacterium | reverse complement strand
TGCGGCTGTAAGTACTCGGGTGGTTTTAAACGCGCTATCAGTCGTTGGGTTTCGTAATATTGATTCTGCGGACCTTTTGTTTTCTTCGGACAACAGCTTTCTTTACGGACCAAATGGGGCCGGTAAGACCTCTCTTCTTGAGGCTGTTTTCCTGTTAACTAACGGAAAGAGTTTCAGGGGAGGGGGGCGACAATCTTTAGTCGGAGAGGGATCGTCAGGCTTTGCTCTGCGGGGTTTGGTCCGCGACGACAAAGGGATTAACTCTGAATTGCGAGCCGTGCGCTATGGTAAGGACACAAAAATATTGTTAAACGGCACAGCCTTACGAAACCGGTCTCAATTATTGCGCCACGTTCCGGTCTTGGCTTTTTCTCAGGAGACTCTTTCGCGTCAAATATCCTCCTCGGGCAGTAGAAGAAACATATTGGATTGGTGCTTGTTTCACGTGGAACCTGGCTATCACACTGTCTTTGAGGAATACAGGTCAGTCCTCAGTCATTACAACGCCGCTCTTCGAAAGGGCATTGATATAGGTCCGTGGGTAGAGGCTTTGGTTGGTTCCGGAATTGCAGTGCACAAATTTCGCAAGCGCATCGGGCAGGCGCTACAGGATCGATTTGATTCAAGCCAGGGGAAAGTTGTCGGGCTGCCCGCGGTGGCGCTTGAGTACAAGCGGGGGTGGCCTGAAGAAGCCACCTTGCCGAACCATTTTGCCGCGCGAGCCAAAGAGCACCAGCGATTGGGGTATTGCTCCTCCGGGCCCCATCGCGGTGATCTTAGGATTAGAGGAAGTAGGGGTGATGCCCTCAATTGGGCGTCACGCGGCCAGATAAAGGCTTATTATTATCTGCTGTTTATAGCAATGCTTGACTTGGTGAAATCGGGCATTGGGATTAGGCCGATTGCTCTGATCGATGACTTATGGTCGGAATTCGATTCCGGGCTGTCGAGCCAGATGGTCGACATCACAGTGTCGAACGGAGGCCAGTCGATTTTTACCGGGATCGAGCGGCGTAAATCAATAATAACTAGGCACCGAATGGGCTTGTTTCACGTGGAACAGGGTTCCGTAGCTTTGGCAATACAAAATTAGGAAGAGAGATATGGCTGATGAATACAATTCTGGCAGCATAAAGGTCTTAAAAGGGCTGGATGCTGTGCGCAAGCGCCCCGGCATGTACATTGGTGATACAGATGATGGAACTGGCCTGCATCACATGGTGTTCGAGGTTGTGGATAACTCGATTGACGAAGCGCTGGCGGGCTACTGTGATCATGTTGATGTCGTGCTGCATTCCGATGGTTCTGCCAGTGTTGCAGATAATGGCCGCGGTATCCCGGTAGATATGCATGAGGAAGAGGGTGTGTCGGCGGCCGAAGTGATAATGACAACCTTACACGCTGGGGGAAAATTCGATGAAAATTCCTACAAAATATCCGGCGGACTTCATGGTGTGGGGGTCTCTGTTGTAAACGCGTTATCCGCATCCCTGGTCCTTGAGGTATGGAGGGATGGTGAACATTATCAACAAAAATACAAAAATGGAGATCCCGCTTCGAAATTGGAGGCTATCGGTATCAGCCAAAAAACTGGCACTTCAGTAAGGTTTTATCCAAGCACCGAGATCTTTGGCGACGTCCAATTCCATTACGAAATTTTAGCAAAAAGGCTGAGAGAGTTATCGTTTTTAAACTCTGGTGTCTCGATACGACTGGCTGATGAACATACCGAGCGCAGCGAGACGTTTCGATTCGAGGGTGGGATTCGCTCTTTTGTAGAGCACCTAAATAGCAATAAGAGCCCCCTTCATAAGGATGTGATTAATATAACGGCGCAGAAGGAAGGGGTTACAGTAGATGCCGCGCTCCAATGGAATGATCTCTATCAAGAATCGATTTTGTGCTATACCAATAATATCCCACAGAGAGATGGCGGCACTCACTTAGCAGGGTTTAGGTCCGCACTGACCAGGACGCTAAATCAATATATCGAAGCTGCAAATCCTGGAGCAAAAAACAAGACCACAACGACCGGGGAGGATGTCCGCGAGGGGCTTACCGCCGTTCTCTCGGTGAAAGCGCCTGATCCTAAGATTTCGTCTCAGACCAAAGATAAATTAGTCTCCTCAGAAATAAAAGCGATTGTAGAATCAGCAGTTGGAGAGAAACTTAGTGAATGGTTAGAAGAGCACCCGCAAGAAGCAAAGGTAATCGCAGCGAAAGTGGTTGATTCTGCCCGTGCAAGGGAAGCAGCTAGAAAAGCTAGAGAAATGACTCGGAGAAAGGGGGTCCTGGATGTGGCGGGCTTGCCGGGGAAGCTAGCAGATTGTCAGGAAAAGGATCCTGCGCTTTCAGAAATATATCTGGTGGAAGGGGACTCAGCAGGCGGGTCCGCAAAGCAGGCGAGAGACCGCAAATATCAGGCTATTTTACCATTGAAGGGGAAGATTCTAAATGTAGAAAAGGCACGCTTTGACAAAATGATTTCTTCAGCAGAGGTGGGAACACTCATCACTGCTCTGGGGTGTGGAATTGGCAGAGAGGAGTACAACCCAGACAAGTTGAGGTATCACCGAATCATAATTATGACGGACGCAGACGTAGATGGTGCCCATATTTGTACGCTACTGCTAACGTTTTTCTATCGACAGATGCCTGAACTAATTGAGCGTGGTCATCTATATATAGCTCAACCACCCTTGTACAAAGTAAAAAAGGGTAGGGACGAAAGGTATTTAAAGGAGGAAGCGGAACTCAACCTTTACCTGCTTAAGTTGGCCCTAAAAAACGCAGAACTGAGGCCGCAGCAAGGGGCCGATCCGCTATCTGGTCAAGCTTTGGAATCGCTTGCAGAATCATATACTACAGTGTTGGCAATTATTGATCGCCTTTCAAGGCTATATGACCGTGAAATCCTTGGGGCTTTTCTGGAAAGAGTCGCGCTGACCCCTGATCTGATTGATAGTCCGGAAGAGTTTTTAAAGTGGGCTGAGGGCCTGCAGAAAACCCTCAATAGAAATTTATCAGTTAATTATCAGGTAGAGCTAATCCCTTCATTGACCACTGGTAGCGATCTGCGAATTGACAGAGCGCAGTATGGCATTAAAAAAGAACAAATCATTACTCGTGGGACCCTGATGTCGTCGGATTTTAGAACCTTAGCAGAAATGGCAGCGAAATTAGACGGCCTGATAGGAAGTGGTGCGACAATCGAAGTAGACAGTAAGTCTCAGCCGATCAATTCATTTCGGGGGGCGATGGAGTTCATACTCAAACAAGGGCGGAAGGGCGTAATGATTCAGCGCTACAAAGGGTTAGGGGAAATGAACCCGGAGCAGCTTTGGGAAACGACGATGGACTATGCGGAGCGCCGACTAATGCAAGTTAACATTGAAGACGCTATTGGCGCAGACCAAATATTCACCACGTTGATGGGTGACGAGGTGGCTCCACGGCGCCAGTTCATAGAGACTAATGCATTGACTGTCGCAAATCTGGATGTGTGATAGCAGCACTGAGCCGGTAACAAAAGGTCCGTGTTAGTCAGCGGGTTCGCGCAATTCAGAAAAGCTACACTCTTTCTCTGGGCAAACCCTTTCGGTGCCTTTTCGCTTCGTAGTCTTGATGGTCGTGATCGGAAAGTTGCATTCTGGGCAGGCCTCTGAGACAGGCCGATTCCACGTTGCATAGTCACAGCCAGGGTAGCCTGAACAAGAAAAAAATACTTTTCCCCGTCGAGATTTCCGCTCTAGTAGTGAGCCTTTCTTGCATTTAGGGCAGCTAACACCGGTATCCTTTGGCTTATCTAGCGGTTCTAAATATTTGCAATCTGGATACCCACTGCAACCGATAAACTTGCCGTATTTACCCGCTCTAATCAGTAAAGGGCTGTCGCATTTGGGGCAAGTCCGACCCTCAACTGTTTCTGGCTCAATTTGTTGCTCAGCAGTATTAGCGTTTTTGGTGAATGAGCAGTCAGGATAATTGGTGCACCCGATGAAATTTCCGCGCTTGCCAAGACGCAAAGCAAGCGGAGATTCGCATTCCGGGCATTTTTCATCTAGTAATTCCTGTGTTACGTCTTTGCGCGTTACAGTCTTCTCGATATCAACAACTTTTGAGTAGAACGGCTCCCAAAAGCCTTCGAGTAAGGGTACCCACTCGGCTTCACCACGGGCGACGGCGTCCAGATCGTCCTCAAGCTTCGCTGTAAAGTCATAATCAACATACTGGTTAAAATAATTAGTAAGAAATCGATTTACCACCATTCCAACGTCTGTCGGAATAAAACGTTTGTTGTCTAGCAGCGCATATTCGCGTTGTTGTAAGGTAGAGATAATCGAAGCGTAGGTTGAGGGGCGACCAATGCCGTATTCTTCCAGGCTTTTAATCAGGCTGGCTTCGTTAAATCTCGGCGGTGGTTCAGTAAAATGTTGCTCGTCCAAAATTCCGTGTAATTTTAATTGGTCCCCCGGTTTCATTGGAGGCAACTGCTTGTGGTCATCATCGTCATCACTAGCCGACTTATAGGCAGCGAGGAAACCGGGGGTGACAATCACTGACCCGGTAGCCCGAAAAATATCGCCGGGTCCTGCATTCATTTCGACAGTAACTAAATGGCTGACAGACGGAATCATCTGGCAGGCTACCGTGCGCTGCCAAATTAATCTGTAGAGCTTTTCCTGATCGGTACTAAGCGATGATTTTAATAATTTGGGAAGTCTGGATGATGACGAAGGTCTAATCGCCTCGTGGGCCTCCTGTGCGTTCTTTGATCGGTTTTTGAAAGTGCGGGGCTCCTTCGGAAGATTCTCCTCGCCGTATTCAGTAAGAATCACCTCGCGGATCTCATCGACCGCTTCAGTGGCTAATGAAACGGAATCGGTACGCATATAAGTGATTAAACCGATGCTCTCACCATTAATGTCGATCCCTTCATAAAGCTGCTGTGCGATGCGCATTGTCCTCTGCGCAGTAAATCCTAATTTCCGTGACGATTCCTGTTGTAGCGTTGAGGTGGTAAACGGTGGCAGTGGGTTTCGCCTGCGCTTTTTAGGCTTAACGTCAACAACTGTTAATGACCCCCCAGCCTGACTGATTAGGGATTGAGTAGCCGCGGATGCCTGTGCCCCATTCGTTAAGCTGAACTGCTCGAGGGCTTCATTTTCGTAACGGACTAATTTAGCGGTAAACGTGCGCTCCTGTGCTTCAACTTCAGCGCTGATGGTCCAGTATTCCCGGGCCACAAATTTTTGAATTTCTAACTCGCGTTCGGCGATGAGTCTCAAAGCCGGACTTTGAACTCTGCCGGCAGAAAGGCCGGGTCGGACTTTCCTCCACAATAGCGGTGAGAGGTTGAACCCGACCAGGTAATCGAGAGCTCTCCTGGCCTGTTGTGCGTCAACGAGGTCCATCTGTATTTCACCCGGGTTAGCTACAGCATGTTTAACAGCTTTTTCAGTAATTTCGTTAAAAACCACTCGTTTCACAGTCTTGTCTTTTAGCAGTCCCTGGTTTTTAAGTTCCTCGCAGAGATGCCAGGCGATGGCTTCTCCTTCCCTGTCCGGGTCAGTCGCTAGCAGTAGCTCTGTTGCGGGCTTTAACGCCTTAGCAATCGCCTGAACATGTTTGGTGTTCCGCTCGATAGGTTGGTAATTCATTTGAAAGCGGTGACGGTAGTCCACGGCCCCTTCTTTAGCGATTAGGTCACGAACGTGGCCGTATGTCGCGAGGACTTTATAGTCTTTGCCCAGATACCGATTAATTGTCTTAGATTTGGCTGGTGATTCGACCACCACAACGCTCTTTACCATGGATTATTTTTCTGCTGAAGGTGAAAGTTAAAGGATTGGGGAGTTGAAGATTAAAGAGGAATCGACTTGCCTGTTTGCTAATGAGTGTCAGTCGTTGGGTCGGAAAATATCAAGTATTCTAGTGCTACGAATTCGCTAATGTCGGAAGCGTGATTAAAGGCGACCATAAATACTACCCACCTGACTTGCTCCATATTGAGTTCGCCTGAGCCGCAATCAAGGGCAACAAGCCTGTCGAGTATTAACTCGAAGGTGGCAGAATCAATGAGATCGCTAAGCTGCAATACCGTGAGAAATCTTTGTGCTTCGAACGACAGCCGGGATTTCTCATGGGTGCTAAATAATCGAGTTGACAGCTGTTTATAACCGACTACGTGATCCCGTTTTTCTACTTGCACTGCAAGGTCATCCAGCCAACCCCATGCTCTGCCAATTTCCACTGAACCAAATCCAGCGGTGACAAGTTCGTCGGTTAAAAAATCCCTTTCGTTATCGTAATTTTGCCCACCGTCGTATTCTTCAAGCAGGTAGATCAGGACGTCGAGCATGGATTCTTTCATTCGTGCTTCCGGTTTACTTTCGGCTATATCTGCCGCCAGGTTGGGTAGCAACGAGGCCATCCAACTCCAAAGATAACAGGATGGAAGAAACTTCTGCTGCCGTCAATCCAGTATGACCTGTAATGTCATCAATAGTGCTATTAGCGTAACCAATACTATCCATGATCTGGCGCTGCTGTGTTGAAAGGTTTGCCGGTTCGGGTGTGGTGGTAGCTGTGATAAAGCGGCGAAGTTGAGGTGCGATTACACTCAAAATATCATCGACCGACTCGGTTAGTTGTGCGCCCTCGCGGAGTAATCGGTGGCATCCCTTGCTATGTGGGCTATCAATGTCCCCGGGTACTGCAAATACCTCCCTGCCTTGCTCGCCAGCAACCCTGGCGGTAATCAATGAACCGCTTCTAACGTTGGCTTCAACAACCAATGTGCCTAAGGCTAAGCCGCTGATAATTCGGTTTCGCTTTGGGAAGTTTCCGGCAAGAGGAGCGGCGGAGAGAGGTAGCTCGGAGATCAAGGCGCCGCCATTTTTGATAATCTCAGCGGCGAGGCATTGATTTTGTCTTGGGTAGACGCTATCAAGACCATTGCCCAGCACGGCAATGGTCGGACCGTCTGCGGTAAGTGCGCCTTCGTGGGCGGC
>QNFC01000090.1 GCA_003645395.1 Gammaproteobacteria bacterium | reverse complement strand
GTAGGTCAGCGAAGTATCAATAGCCGCTTTGTGAGAGGCCTCATCACCCGCGCAGACACAATCTTCGATAACGATACAGCTAACGCCCATATCAACCGCGCTCCAGGTGGTGCCTTCCACCACAAACGGAGTCGCCACACCGATCATGGCGATATCGGTGATGCCGTTTTCGTCGAGCACCTCTTTGAGGTTAGAGCCGACAAACGCACTGATCATCGATTTCTGTACCACCACGTCACCCTCTTTCGGCGCGACGGCTTCATGGATTTCAGCACCCCAGGTACCCGGCTGCAGGGTTGGGCCACCGGCACCCAGCATCTCAAAGAAAGCACCGCGGGTCGGCATCGTTGGTGAAGTGTCGTCAAATTCAACCTTGACGTGAATGACCAGCATGCCTGCAGCACGGGCGGTGTCCATCAGTTTGGCGGCTTTTTCAAGAATATTGGTTTTAATCACCATGTCGGCAAAACCGGCGGCCTGGGCCAGGCCAGCATCCGGGTGGATGATGTCGTTTTGGAAATCCATCGACAGCAGCGCTGTCTTCTTTTTATCTACGGTAATGGCCATTCTTTACTCCATGATTGTTATATGAATTTATATGTTAACCAGTGGTTCCAGTTGCCGTGAAGGCTATTTCAAACCGGGCATCACTTTAGTCGCAAACAGTTCCTGTGTCTGCTGCATCTGTGCAAAGGTTAGCCCACCACCCTCACCACGCGGCAGTACCTGAATGGCAAATTCATCCAGCTCTTCCTGGCTGAGAAAATCCTCAGAGCGGCGACGGATTTGATCCGGTGTACCGACCCAGACCATGCCACTTTCAACAATCTGCTCGTAGGTCAGTTCCAACATCTGATTCATCGCATCACTGGCGTAAAAACCATAGCCCGAGGCGATCAGCCGATCGCGGTGACCTTCCTGATCCAGGTAGTTAATCGGTTTGGCGATGTTGTGATAGAAATACTCACAGGCGGTTTTAGCTATTTCGTGCGCAGTATTCTCATCTTCGTGGATCAATACCGGCTGTATGTAACTCACCACCGGGGTATTGCCATGGGTAGCGCAGGCTGCACGGTACTCGGCCATCGCATCTTTAAAAATCGCATAGGGTGCCGGTCCCCCCACGGAAATACCCCAGCCATTTTCGGCCGCAATGTTAAAAGACTTTCCACTGGTGCCGGTGAGGTAAACCGGAATATCCTGTTGCACAAGTTTCGGCCAGATGTTGACATTCTCAACGTCGTACTCGAAGCCCTTATGAGAGAAGTTCTCCTCGGTGAGCCCCTTCATCACCAGCTCAATCGCCTCCACATAACGCGGTTGGCTCAGCTCGTAAGGTAGACCTGCGGCAGGATAGAGCCAGGAATGACCACGGCCAAAGCCCAGATCCAGACGACCATTGGTCAGCACTTCGGCGGTAGCGATTTCACCGGCGAGAATCAATGGATTGTGCAGCGGTAACGTGTGACAAAGGGTACGAAAACGAATGTTGTCCGTACGCTGTGCAGCCGCCGAAAAAACCGCCAATGGGTTCGACGACATCCCAAAAGTTTCGTAAAAATGGTGTTCGATGGTCATGTAGACGTCGTAACCGAGCTTGTCGGATTGCTCGATCAGCTTCACCACATCCCATACCGCCTCCTGACTGGTCATCCCAGCCAAACAGTTCATTTCGGTATAGACACCAAATTTAAGATCTGAACTCATCGTTATTACTCCATCGTTTATCGATCTGAAATAGTCAGTAGGTTCGCCTGGTCAGGCATAGAAAACCCAATAATCCCAGCAAACACTCACCCAGCCAACGTCCATCCGGCCAAGCCAACCATATTACCCTGCTCGCCTGGAAAACTGATCGTTTGTTAACCTAATAAAATAGACTCATATTGATCCGGGGCAATAGCCAGCCTGAACCCCCAACCCGAACGCCAGGCACGATTATAATATTCCATTTTAGACTAGCTTAAGACTGTTTCGATCATCAACCCTGCCTTCCCCTGCGCGGGCCGGGCAAAAAAGGAGTCCAGACAATGAAACTCATGTACGCCCCACCGTCACCCTTTGCTCGTAAAGCCCGTGTTACCGCCATTGAAAAAGGCCTGCAGGAGCGGGTGGAATTCGTCCTGGTCAATCCAATGGGCGATGATCCCACGCTATTGGCTGCCAACCCCATCTCTAAAATTCCCGCTCTGGAGCTCGATAACGGCTCCAGCCTGATCGACAGCGCATTGATCTGCAGCTATCTCGACACCCTGGCAGACACCAACCCGCTATTGGGCAGCGGTGATGAGACCTGGGAAATCCAGCGGGTAACTTATCTGGCTAATGCCATCCTCGACGCCGCCGTCGCCGCCCGCATGGAATGGTTCCGTCCAGAAGAGATTCGCTGGCAGCCCTGGGTTGATCGCCAGCATGCCGCCATCACCCGCGGCCTGGTAGAACTGGAAAAAGCGGCAAAAGATTTTGGCCCCCAGGTAACCATGGCCCAAATCACCACCGCCGTGATGCTCGAGTATCTGGATTTTCGCCTGCCGGAAACCAACTGGCGTGATAACCACCCTGCCCTGGCCGCCTGGCTCCCGGGTTTTTCCAGCCGCGAATCCATGCAGCAAACCCAACCGCCAACCAGTTAGGGACGAATCGCCAGACCATGCCTACCCTCAAACGCTCAGCCCCAACCCGGCTACTGCTTGGCCTCTACCGCACCATGCTGCGTATCCGCCGGGTAGAGGAGCGCCTGTCGGCGCTGTTTGCCGACGGCACCATTCCCGGCTTTATCCATTTGAGCATTGGCCAGGAATCGGTACCGGCTGCAATCACTCACCACCTGACCAACAGCGACACGGTGGCCATTACCCATCGTGGTCACGGTCAGGCGCTGGCCAAAGGCATTAATCTTGATGCCTTTCTGGCCGAAATGATGGGCCGGGCCAGCGGCATCTGCCAGGGCCGAGGCGGCTCCATGCACATCGCCGATTCGTCGGTGGGCATGCTCGGCGCCAACGGCATTGTGGCTGGGGGTATTCCGATTGCTGTCGGTAGCGCGTTGGCCCATCAGCTCGATGGTCAGGGCAACATCGCCGTGCCCTATTTTGGTGACGGTGCCATCGCCGAAGGGGTGTTCCACGAATCCCTCAACATTGCTTCGCTGTGGAACCTGCCCTGCCTGTTCGTCTGTGAGAACAACGGCTGGGGTGAGTTTTCTAAAACCGACGATCAATTTTCCGGCAGCCTGAAAAAACTCGCCGCTACCTACGACATGGACTACCAGTTCATCGATGCCCTCGACGTGGCCAAACTGAGCAACCTGGCAGGGCGCATGATCAAGGCGGTACGCAAAACCAGCCGTCCGGCGATACTGGAGTGCAAAGTCACCCGCCACCACGGCCACTATGAGGGTGACCCGCAAAAATACCGCCCAGAAGAAGAACTCAACCAACTCGGCGGACAGGACCCGGTGAGTCACGCCTACGACAAACTCATTACTGCTGGCATCCCGGTCAGTGAGCTAACCGAACTGGACCGGCAGATTCAAGCCGAAATCGACGCCTCGGTGGCCCAGGCAATGGCCGCCGACCATCCGCAGTTTGATCAGGCCGCTGCGGGGGTCTACGCATGAACAATCCCCAAATATCAGAAGAGACCGAAACCCTCCGTTTTGGCCAGGCGCTGAACCGCGCCCTCGGCGACGCCATGCGCGCCGACGATAGAGTCTTTTTAATGGGTGAAGACATCGCCCTGGCCGGCGGCCCATTTGGGGTCACCCGCAAACTACTCGATGAATTTGGCCAGCGCCGGGTGCGCGACTACCCCATCGCCGAAGCCTCCATGGTCAATCTGGCCGTCGGCGCTGCATTGGGTGGCTACAAACCAGTGGTTGAAATCATGTTCATGGATTTCTGCACCCTGGCGATGGATGCTCTGGTCAACCAGGCCGCTAAAGCCCACTTCATGTTTGGCGAGCAGGGCCCGGTACCGTTAGTGCTAAGAACACCCCACGGCGGCGGGCTCAATGCTGGCCCCCAACATTCGCAATGCCTGGAGGCCTGGTTTGCCCATATCCCCGGCCTGATTGTGGTCTGTCCCAGCAATGCTGCCGATGCCTACGGCCTGCTGCGCGCAGCCATCGACAATCCCAACCCGGTGGTGTTTGTCGAAAACAAGCGGCTCTATTCGGCCAAAAGCGAATTCCCCGCTAACCCACAACCGATTGAGATCGGTAAAGCCCGCACTGCGCGTTCCGGCAGTGACCTGACCATCGTCACCTACGGCAACACCGTGCATCTGGCCGAACAAGTGGCTAAACAGCGCGCCGACCAGAACATCGACATTGAGATTATCGACCTGCGCAGCCTGCAGCCGTGGGATGAAACCGCCGTACTCACCAGCCTCAGTAAAACCCATCGGCTAATCGTGCTCCACGAAGCCACCGAAGCCTTTGGCATTGGTGCCGAGATTGCCGCGCGCATGGCCGACATTGGCTTTGATGAACTCGACGCACCGATTATTCGCGTCGGCGCGCCGTTCATGCCGGTACCCTACTCGGTAGCCCTGGAAGCCGAATTTGGCCCCAATGCCGAGCAGCTCAACACGGCGATTGATCGGTTGTTGCTGTAGCACCACCCCAACATCCCAAACTAATACGCCCGTTCAACCAAATCCATATAGAGACCGCGCAATGAGTGACTATCAGAACATCGCATTAACTATTGAAGATCACCAGGCCTGGATCACCATTAATCGGCCCGAGGTGATGAACGCCCTCAACGTACCGACCCTTGAAGAGCTGGAACAGGCTTTTGCTGCTGCTGAAGCCGACGATGACGTGCGGGTAATTATCTTCACCGGGGCGGGTGATCGCGCCTTTATCGCCGGTGGCGACATTGCCGATCTCGACTCCCGCGAGGGCATGGCCCATTACCAGGAATTTGGCGAGCTGATCCACCGCGTGTTCCGCCGCATCGAGATGTCCGACAAACCCACCATCGCCGCGGTGAATGGCTGGGCGCTGGGCGGCGGCACCGAGATTTTACTGGCGATCGATATCCGCATTGTTTCGGAGAAAGCCAAACTCGGCCTGCCGGAGATCACCCTGGGCATCTTCCCCGGTGCCGGCGGCACCCAGCGGATGATTCGGCAGATTCCCGAATGCCGTGCCCGCGAGCTGATGTTCACCGGCGACACCATGACCGCCGCCGAAGCGCTGGAATATGGCCTGATCAATCGAGTGGTCGCCCCGGAAGCGCTGATTGAATCCGTGAAAGAGACCGCCGCTAAAATCACCAGCAAATCACCACTGACCCTGAAAATGCTCAAGCGATCGATGAACCACGGCATCGACATGCCGATGCAGGCCGCCCTGCAGTACGAGCAGTCGATTATTAGTCTGGTGCTGGATTCCAAAGATGCCCACGAAGGCTGTAAGGCATTCCTGGAAAAGCGGCCCGCCGAATTCAAAGGGGTCTGATTGTTGACCAAAACCAACCCCACGAACCAACTGCGACTACCGCAGTTTGGTTTAACCATGACCGAAGCGCTGATTGCCGAATGGGCAGTCTGCGTGGGTCAAAGCGTGGCGATTGGCGACCTGCTCTATGTCACCGAAACTGACAAGATCGCCAATGAAGTGATTGCTGATCGTACCGGAGTAATTGAAACCATTCTTGTCGCCCAGGGTGAGACCGTGCCCGTAGGCAGTCCGCTGGCGACCTGGCGCTCAGACGGTTCATCAATCAGTGATGCGGAACAACAACCCCCCGCCGAATCGGCACCAACACAGACAACCCCGGCACCGATTGAAGCAACAGCAGCGCCCGTTGCCGCGCCGCTATTGGCAAGCGCCATCACTGGCAGCGAACGAATCATCGCCACTCCCCATGCGCGCAAATTGGCGCGTGAACGGGGCGTGGATCTGAAATCCATCATCGGCAGCGGACCTAAAGGACGCATTAAAGCGGTTGATGTTCGCACCGCTGACCCGGCGACCGAGTCTATTCAAGCAGCTGTCCCAACCGGTTCAGCCGCAAACATGCGCCGTATCATCGCTCGACGCATGACTGAGTCGAAACAGCAGATCCCTCATTTTTACCTCACTGCCAACGCCGAGATTAGCGAACTGCTCTGGTTACATGAAGGAATGAAAAACAATCCGGAGTTAGGCCGACTCACCTTGACCCACTGGATTGCCACCGCCGTATCCCTGGCCCTGGCCAGCGATGGCCTGTTTCGCACTATTTATCATCAGAATGAGTGGTTGGAGCTGACCGAGGCAGACGTCGGCATTGCCGTTGCCACCGATTCCGGGCTTTACGCACCGGTGGCCCGCAATCTTGATTATGGCGTGCTCGGCGACAACGCTGCGCAGATCAACCAGCTGATTGACCGTTGCCGGGCCGATGACCAGCCCACAGATAGCCTGCGGGGCGGGGCGACCACTGTCTCCAATCTGGGCAACTATCAGGTAGCGCAAATCTTCCCGATCATCAACCCCGGCCAGTCGAGCATTCTTGGTGTCGGCCGTACTCAGGAGCTGTTTCGGCCCGATGACCAGGGCGCACCGAAACTCTGCAAGGAACTACACCTGGTGCTGGCCTGCGATCATCGGGTGTTTAACGGTGCTGATGGGGCACGTTTTTTGGAAACCATCTGTAACTACCTCCAGCAGCCGATGTTGATCGTCGCCAAACCGCGGAATTAACTGATCAACCACTACTTATAGGACTGAGCACGATGGATTTTTCCTTCAACGACGAACAGCGCATGATTCAGGAGACTGCCACCAAAATTGGTGAGCAGTACGGCCTCGACTACTGGCGCGAGCACGACAAGGCAAAAAAATTCCCCACCGAATTTTGGGCTGAGGTTTGCAACGCCGGCATCGCCGGCATGACGCTGCCCACCGAATACGGCGGCAGTGGCCTGGGTACTCTGGAAATGTGCATCGCCATCGAAGCCCTTTCGCGCGGTGGTGGTGGCGCTACCGTCGGCCAGTTCTTTATGCTTAATCCCATCTTC